>RKRY01000015.1 GCA_007571135.1 Candidatus Nitrosopumilus sp.
GTGGCGACTTAACCGGGTACCTTTCGAAAGCCTTAGAATACTTGTTGCATGTCCTTCTTGATCTCATCAATCTTTTTTGAATACGCTCTCTTGGATTTGTCATTCTTTTTTAGATTCAGAACATTCCCACAAGATGTGCATTTGAACATTCCATCAAGTGCCTCTTCAAATGTGATCCTTGAACAATCTTCATTACCACAATGATAAAAGTCAGAAGCATTTTCATAATCCAATCTCTGTTGTAACCTTTCTGAAATTTTCTTTTTCTGATTTTCAATAAAGTTTTCAATTTCTTCTCTTCTAGTACACCATCTATAGACAAACCATCCTTTTCTTTCATCTTTTACTCGAATTCCGGTAATCAGCGATTTTCCAAAAAGATCATACAAAACCTTTCTTACCATGTTGATTCTCAAACCAGTTGAACTAGCAATCTCCTCATCTGTGGCATCTTCAGCTTTCAAGAGTGAGCGGGCAACTTTGAGATATTCATCGCCTCCAATCATTGAAGCAATTCTTACAAACGGATCTTCGTATTTGTCAACCAACTCTAATCACTCCTAATTTTCTACTATTAATCCCTTGTTTTTGATGCTTTTACAATTTTTCCGTTTTTTGCCGGCACAATCTTCCTTTCTGCGTTTGGAAATGTTCTGTCAAATTGGCTTCCGTTTTGAATCCGATCTAAAAGTACTGCCAGCGCGCTAATCTCCGAATGTGGTTGACTTCCAACTCCGATATTGTAATCAGCCAATTCGTACACCTCTCTGGGTACCTTTTTGGCCCCCACCACTATCAGTAACTTATCTTTACTTTGAAGTTCTTTTTGGGCATCATTAATTTTCTCACCGTACATGGTAAGATGCACAATTTTGAAATTTTCTTCTTTTTTCTTTTTAACAATTGACTTCCATTTTTCAATAAATTCAACTTCAAAATTTCCTCCCCATGTCTTATTGATCTTATATAACGTATCTTTGATTTCTGGATTGACTTCAGTCATGTATATTTTTTCAGCTCCAAAAGATCTTGAAACTAGAGCTACATGCGTGGTGACCCTATCGTCTCTAACCAGTCTCTGACCAATTCGTACAACTTGAATAATCATCCTCATTCTCTCCAATTTTCTTTTTCAAAATTTGAAGAATCATGACCTTGGACAATATTTTTGATTAATTCTTTTAATTTGTTTACATTTTTTCCATTCATTGCTGAAACTCCAATACATTTTTTATTTTCAGTTAAGTTCAATATTCTGGTTTTTTCGTTTAATTCAGCACTTTGAATAAGATCCGATTTGTTTAATGCATAAACCATCTTCTCCTTTCTAATTCCTAATTCACTTAGCGTTCTCATACAACTAGTAAATTTCTTTTTTAGATCGAAGACTGAATCACTGATGTCAATTACGACAACTACTGCGTCTGCATGCCCTAATTCCTCTAATGTAGACTTGAAAGCATCAATCATGTATGCAGGTAATTTGCTGATAAAACCTACAGTATCTGATATTAAGAACGGTTCACGATTAATGCTGACTCTTCTTGTAGTTGTAGAAAGTGTGGTAAACAATTCCTTACTTTGGGCCCTTGTCTCGCCGGTCATTTTGTTAAATAGAGTTGTCTTTCCTGCAGAAGTATATCCTGCAAGTGAAATGGTTTTAAATCCCATTCTTTTTCGCCCTTGCCTGTGAAGTTCTCTCTGTTTACCGGCTTTTTCTAATTTTGATCTAATTGTCTGCATTCTGTGTTTGAGATCATTATAGTAAACATCAACTTCAAATTTTCCAATCCCCATAAATCCTGGCTGCTCCCCCATATTAGATAGCCTGACTTTTTCTTTTGCTCTTGCCATTTCGTATCTTAATTGGGCAAGTTTTACCTGCATCTTTGACTCTGCGCTAGAAGCCCTACTTTCAAAAATTTCTAGGATTAGCGTTTCTCGGTCTAAAACTTCTCTATGAAGAACTGATGCAAGATTGTAATTTTGACTCGGTTTTAGAATCTCATCGAAAATTATCACATCAGGCCTTAATTCTTCAGATATCTCTTGGAGTCGGTCTAAAATTCCTCCACCAATTCCATATTTTGGCCTCTTCAAAAACTTTTGTTTTATTGTGTAAACTATCTGATAATCTACTGCATCGCATAACCCCATCGCTTCATTTACTGCATCTTCTTTTTCATATGTGATCAAAATGGCGGATTTCATGACACTGCCTGGTTTCTAAATGTTGCTGCCTTAATAGTTTCTTGGGATTTAAGCGGTCCTTTTGAGCGTCTTTTCAATATTCATGTTCAACACAATTTCAGATATATCGCTTGCATACTCTGAGATTCTGCGAATATTTTCAGTCATTCTCCTGATCCTGTAAATCTCCTCATCGTCTTTTAATGACTTTGAGGCATCCCTTACTTTCTTCTCAAATTTTGTTATTTCATTGGTTTTCTCAATGGTGCTCTCTGCCTGAGAATAATCTTCTTTGAATAAAGCAAGGCATGCATCATCTAAGACTGACAGGCTAAATTTATTCATGTCTTGCAGTTTTTGGAGAATCTCCTTTTTGATTGATTTTTTAAATTCCAAAAGATCCTTTGCAATAAATGCCGCGTGATCCCCTGCCCTCTCTATATTTTTGACTACTAACCTATAGCCTAAACAATTTCGTGCATTTCTGAAGCCCATCTCCTTTAGCATGTGTTCATTTTGTATTGCAATCTTTAGTTGTCGAATAATATAGAATCCAAATCTGTCTACTTCATCATCGGTGTTTATGACTTCTTGTGCAAGATCTAGGTTGTTTTCCTTTACAGATAACAGCGCATCACCGGACATAGATTTTGCCAAGTGAATCATTCTCTTAAAGGCACCATCTACAGATAGTTCTAACAAATTAACTAGTACCTGAACAGTTATTCCACTACTGGAATCAGAAATTATCTCAGATCCCATTAACATTCGTTTTACAGATTCCTTGACCATGTTTCTCTGGCTTGGACTCAATCTTTCATTTTTTGGTTTAACGTTAATTGTCTTAAATCCTAGAAAATACAAAGAGATCAATTTTCTAACTATTGAAGACGCTTTCTCCTCGGCGTCAATTTCAATTACCGCATCTTCCTTTTTTTGAATTCTTGGTTCAAATTTTGGTGGGTATAATTCAAAAGTTGATGAGTCTTTTCTTACCATTCTGACCTGGTCTCCTTTTTTTAGCCCTAAATCCATAACCCATTGTTTTGGCAATGAAACTATGTATGACGATTTACCGGTAAACTGGATTTTTCTAGTTTCTTCTCTTTCTTTCATAAACTAATGTAATTTCAGATATCTATATAGTTTGATTCTTTTTAATTGATTATCATTCAACTAATATTTAGAAAAAATATTTAGAAATTGTGGACCCAATCATAAAACTAAAGCATACGATTGACGCTTTGTTTGGGACTGGAGTATCAAAGAATTTACCCAAAAACCTTGATTTGACATTTTCGAGAAAGACTGGTAGAATCAGAACTGTATCACATGGGGACAAATTACTTTGTACTCTTAGGATTGATGGTGGCTTGGCAATCAGCCCTTATTTTGCTCAAATCCTGCTAAAAAATAAAAAATTCAAAGAGAATTGTGTCAAGATAAATCAAGAAGCTGCCCCGTTTGTTCAAGAGGGCCGTTCAGTTTTCTGTAAACATGTAGTTTGGTGCGGAAAAAATGTGAAAATTTCAGCTGACACCCCTGTTATATTCAAAAATAAAGTCATTGCAGTAGGGAAGGCAATTCTTTCAAAAGAAATGATTGATGACTTTGATAGTGGAGTGGCCATTAAAGTCAGGGATAGTTTAAAAAGTCCAAAGGAGAAACAAGAACCATGATGCGTGGAGGCAATCGCGAAATGCGGAGAATGATGGGTAAGATGGGTCTTGATATGAGTGAGATACCTAACGTCCAAGAGGTAATTATTAAAACTGATAAAAAACAAGTCATTGTTTCGAAACCTTCTGTAACTGAAATGAAAGCCAAAGATAATTTCATCTTTACCGTTACTGCAGATGGTTATGAGGAAAAAGAGTTAGAAGTTCCAATTTTCTCTGATGAAGACATCCAATTAGTTTGTCAACAGGCAAACGTTGATGAAGAAAAGGCCAAAAGTGCCCTAGAAGAGACAAAGGGTGATCTTGCTAGAGCTATCCTACTTCTGACTACTTGATAGAGAGTTTTGTGCCTACAAATAACTTGATAGAGGCCGCCAAACAAAATAAGGAATGCGTATGCAGTGTGGCCGTAGCACGACGGCACTAGAGATGCAGCTCTGTTTTAGCTTGCGCATGAACCAAACGACCTAACACTACCCTCATCCCCACCATCATCGATGCGTATCTGTTGACCTGCCTGCTACGCAAGCTTACGTGGTAATCGGCAAAGTCACACAAAGGAACTTGTAAAAAATTAGAGTTCATCG
>RKRY01000153.1 GCA_007571135.1 Candidatus Nitrosopumilus sp.
TTCTGCTTTTAATTCAAACTCTGGAACAAACTTTTCTTTTCTTGCAATTCTGATTCTGATTCCTATCAGACCCATCGGGGTGCTTACATGAGCAATGTCTTCGTTGACGATTACTTCTGCATGGTGCCCTGCTCTTGGTAGCACTCCTGCCGTATGCTTTTCAAACGCCGAACGGTCTCCTCTTAACTTTCCCGAGACCGTGATTTGAACTCCCATGGCGCCCCTCTCCATGATCTGTTTTAGAGTCCACATGGTAGCTCTTCTAAATGCTGTGCCTCTCTCAAGATGCGATGCCATTCTATTGCACATCACGCTTGGCGAGAGTTCTGGCTTGTCAATCTCGACTACTGAGATTTGTGGACTCTTCAATCCAAAGTCTGTTGCCAATTTCTCTGTAAGATCCCTGATTCCTGAACCTTTTCGTCCGATGACTATTCCAGGCCTAGTCACGTACAGTGCAACCTTTGTTCCTGTAGGTGTCTTTGAGACTTCAGCATGTGAGAACCCTGCCTCCTTGATTGCCTTCCTGAGATAATCTTTGAGCAACATCATGTTATAGTTGTCCTTGATTACGTTTTTGACTGATGACATCCTCTAAACCTCCTGTGCCACCAATTCCACGTGAGTCAACACATTGTTCTTTGGAGTTGCTCTTCCCATCGCCCTTGGGATGAATCGTTTTACGGTCACTCCTTTGTGAACTGTTGCATTTACAATCCTCAGTCTGTCTAGATCCATCCCTTTGTATTCTGCATTTGACTCTATGTTGTCTAACACCTTGATAAACTCTTGAGCCGTCTTTTGCGGATAACGTCCTGCCATCATTCCCGGATCCGACTTGTGCCCTACTTGGTTTTTGAATCTTCTAAATGCGACTGCCCTGTCTTTGCGAATCACAGCTTGCAGATAGTCCCTTGCCTTCTCAATTGACAATCCCTTGATGGCCACTGCAACTTCCCTTGCATGCTTGTGAGATATGCCCTTCTCCCTTAACGAGGAGCGGACATGACGTGTCGGATCATAACTTTGGAAGGCGTAACTGAATCTACCCATAATGATCACTTCAGTGGCACGTAGAGGCTTGATCTTGATGCTCCTACGCCCGGCGCTCCGTGTGAGACCCTCTTGTTTGTTATGACATATTCTCCAAGATAATGTCCTATCATCTCTGCCCGGATCAAAACTGGCAGGAATTCTTTTCCTGAGAAAACATTTACCGTAACGCCTACCATGTAAGGCAGGATAACCAGATCTCGAAGATGTGTCTTGATGGGATTCTTTAGTTTTCCTGCTTTTGCATCTTTGATCTCTTCGATTAACTTCCTTTTACCGTCCGTAATTCCTCTAGTAAGTGATCTTCTCTGTCTTGCATTAAACAATTGAAATAGCCTCTCCAGTGGCATGCTGTCTAACTCCTCTTTTGGAATCCCTCTATATGCAAATTCTTTAACCGTGACTCATCATCTCCTTCTTCTTTTACCTGTACATGTTCTTAGCTTTGCGGTCCATATTATAGCATTCCTATCTTCGTTGCAAGGTCTCTTGCCTTCTCGACACTTTCAAATCGAACAAATGCCTTTTTGCCATAAATTGTCCTAGCCGTGTTTACATTTGTCACGTTTTCATCGTATAACGTGCTTACTGCCTGGGCAATCTGCATCTTATTTGCGGTTCTATCCACGACAAAGCAGATCTTGCTTTCATTCTCGACCATCGCAAATGTCTTTTCTGTAATGTGTGGCTTGATGATGATCTTGTTTGCCTGTTCCACGTTCATTGCGTTCTCACCATGACCTCAAGATGTGTGGATTTAATCTTCCCAATCTCCTCGATTGCCGATCTGGAGTATACTGTCAGCCTGATGGGATCTGAGCCGGGAGCCAAATCTAAGACACTGAGATCCTTTGCGTTGACTGCCTCGACTCCTTGCAGTGCTCCGACTGCCTTTGAGATGCTTGTTGCATTCTTTGCAACTAGTAATGCGCTCTTTCCGGTCTTTTTACTCCTTCCCCTCAACCTAGGTTGGCCGGAGCGTGCTTTTCTTGCATCCAGCCTTCGGATGTCCTGTGTCAATTTTAAGGAGTCCATTACCTTGACAATATCACTTGTCTTGGAGATTGATTCAATGTCGTCTGAGACTATCATTGGAAACGACTCGATCCCGTCGACTTTGTGCCCCCTTGATCTGACTAATTCTTTGGATGCAGTAGCTGCAATTGCCGAACACAACGCCAGCTTCTTTTCTTTTTTGTTTAGTTTTTTGTAAATGACCTTCTCAACAATTGGAGGATGTGCCTGTCTTCCTCCCCTGGTCGACGCGACTTCGGCACCTTGTCCTTGCCTTCCACCGCCGCCTCCGCGGGCTCTTGCAACACGGGATATGCCTTGTCCAGTTGGTGGATCATTTGAATCTGCAACAACATCCATTCCTGCTGTCGGGTGCCTACCCTGTGGCTGAAATCTGTGTGAGTTTAGATTGGTATATGCCTTGTGAATCAGATCTCTTCTGTATGGCGTCAAAAAGACTGGCGGAAGTTCAAGCTCTCCGTCTTTCTCCCCGCTAATGGAGAATGTAACTGCCTTCATCACACTACTACCTCCAAGACATTTGGCTTGATGACTTTGATCGGCGCATTTCTAATCTGACTCCTCAGTTTGATTAATCTTCGGTATGTGCCCGGAACCGAACCTTTTAAAATAACGAAATCCCCCTTGACCAAGCCAAAGTGCTTGTATCCTCCTTTGGGATTTATCTTAATTTTACTGTCCTCGGTATTTCCCATAATCATGATGCGCTTGTCGTATTCGATTCTTTGATGGAATCCCATCTGTCCTGCTCTTGGAACTGTATACATGACGTACTGCGGTGAGATCGGCCCGAGTGAACCTATCTCCCTGACAGTCTTTCTTGATTTGTGCTGTTTCTTCTTTGCGCCGTATCTTTGAATGACGCCTTGCCATCCCTTTCCCTTTGTGATTGCTGCAACATCTACGCGTGCACCCGTCTCAAAAATCTGATCAATTTTGATTTCCTTTCCAAGTAATTCTTTAACGTGATCAAACTGTTTTGTGATGTCTCCGCCGCTGACCGACGCCTCAAATATGTACGGTTTTTTTTGCTCCAAGCCGGCCGCACTTGGCAAGGCCGCAACTATAGCAAAAACCTCCTTAATCCTTCCAATCTTTTTTTCTGCGTCTTCTAACGCACCTTCCTTGTTCTTTAACGTGATCTCTTTGGCAACCCCTTTTGGAATATCTTCGGCATACACATCAAACTCTGCATGTAATCCATCATGATCCTTTGAATATCCTCTGACTCCTAGAACCAAGACTGGGGGGGTTGCTAGGACGGTTCCCAGATTTACTAGCTGTTTTCCTGCATTTGGGGCCTTGTCCCTGTCATCGATGCTGACTACCTGAACACACCCTGCCTTGAATCCACAATGAGCCAGAATTTTTGGTTCCTCAGAATCCGATCTTGGCCATGCGCGAATTCTTGCCTCCATGCTTTTAGCGCGTCCCCTAGGCAGGTATGCAAGACTTCCTCTTCGTGGTTGACTGTGTTTTCTGGCACCCATTACTATCACGAATCATCGAAAACCCTATATTAAACCCTGTGTGACTTGGTTAACTTTGAATTTTTTATTGGTTTACCAATCATGCCTGATTTATGGCAGCGCCAGTTCAGACACAACGCTGTAAATTGTGTATGTACCCAGTATGATTCCGGCTACCCCAACCCCAATTGCCAGTAACAAGAAATTCTTTTTCTCTTTCACAGTTACATCATCTGAGAATTAATTATTGCCAACGCTCCTAAGAGTGCTTCTTCTAGCCTGACAGTCTCCGTTGCCTGATCAGGGAAAAAGTTCAGTGACTTTGCATTTTGAACATTTTTCATATTTCCACCCAATATCTCATGGACTCCTTTTTCTGGAGAGCCAAACACTATCAGGACCTCCTCTTTTGGTTTGAGGTATTTTGAGAGTCTCTCTCTTGTTGCGATCTTTCCCCCTCTAGACGCAATTATTACACTTCCTTTCCACTCATTAATCAGCGAAGAAAGGTTTGCCCTCTCCATGACTGAGTACCCCCAGTATCCAGGGATCTCTGATCTGTGAATCTCTTTGACGGAAAATTTTGGATGGTCTTCTTTGAATTGAACCGTGACCCTTCTCCCAATCGGAGTTTTTCCAAAAAATGGAATCAATTTATTTATTCCAACGTCGACATACCTTCCTCCCTTCACATTGATCACGACTCCTTCCCTGATATCCCCTCGCCTGATCTTCTCTGAACTTGCAGGCGTCAGATGACTTGGAATTCTTAATGGGCGTAACACACCTGCAAACTTTAAGTCATTGATCTTTGGAAACAATCTTTTACGCAGAAACTGTGGTGTCTCTAGGTATTTTAGGATCATGAGCAGCAATCTTCTGTCCTGTCTGTTCTGACCTTCTTGATACACGTAAATTGTACCAATTTTAAAAATTGCACACGCGCGTGCCAACACTGAGATTTTTCTAGTTTTGTCTATCTTTAGGGACTCGTCTGAAAGTGACGAATCTGGAATTGCAACTGCCAGTCTCAAGATGATCCAGCCTCACGGACAGTCCACAAGTCAGTTTTTATCGCGTGGATATCTTTCTTTTGCGGTCTTTGCATGCTCTGCAATACGTTCATCGGAGACTAGTTCGTACAATCCTGTATCTGTTTTAATCTGGGCCATTCTGATCTGGTCGGTGTCTTCCTTATCTTCGCTTGCAAGATAAATTCCGGCAGCTGACAGTACTGACGCATCATCTAATGAAAGTTCCTTGCTGTATGTCTTTTCTAAAAAGTCGGTCACTTGGTCCGAACCAGAACCGATGGCGACTGCATCATATGAAATGTACGTTCCACTAGGATCAGTCAAGTACAATTGCGGCATCTTATTTACAACTCCGCCCAGAATCAGGGCAACACCATAAGGTCTTACTCCTGCATACTGCGTATACTGTTGGGATTGATCTGCAAGGTGTTTTGCAATCGTCTCAATCTCGACTGCTTCATCATAAATCATCTTGTTGCTCTGTGAGAAAAACCGTGCATTGTCAACCTGGCTTCTGGCATCCGGAATGTATCCGGCGGCTGCGACGCCTACATGATCATCGATTTGAAAAATTTTCTGAGCCACGTCTGAAATTTGTAACTTTCTGGCCTTCTCTTCTACGGTAATGACGACTCCATCCTTGCATTTTAGTCCTATTGCAATACTGCCCCTTCTTACTGTTTCAATGGCGTATTCTACTTGGTATAGCCTGCCATCTGGAGAGAATACTGTAATCGCTCTGTCATAGCCTTGTTGTGCAGGAAGCATCAGATACAGGTGTTTTTGAAGTTTAATTTAAAGTCTGCCCACAGTTTAATTTGTTGAAAGGATGATGGACTGTAGGCTACAAACGCCGAGGGGTTTACATAGGTGTGCAACAGCTACCTCGGTTTGGGATTAATACCGTCAAGATCGAACCTAGAGCATATTATCACCACTCTATTGTAGCCTGTCTTACAACCTGGCACGGATTGAGGTGATCTTGCCTAAAAGTAATTTTGACGGGCATGGTTGTAAAACAGATTATTTCCTTGATCTCTTTTAAGTAGTATTTTGACATAATAAATGAAATGAATTTTGAAAACCTATTGGCGAGAATAATGAACTCAGATGTAAACATCAGACACAGCATCGTTACTGATACTGACGGGAACATACTTGCAACAAACCATCGTGAGGGCGTAACTAATTATCTGTCGCCGGAGGAGACCGCAGCTTCTTTGCAAAGAGCGGCAAGTTCGTGGAAGGGAAGAAAGACACTGATACCAAAAATCGGAAACGGCCTGTACGCAGTAGCAGCATTTGAAAAGATCACAAGAATTACCTTCCCACTTGGAGATGCCAACCTGATCTTTGTAAGCATGGGCTCTGATACAGTTCGAATGGACCTACATGAAGGAGGCCAGAAGCAGATTATCGAACACGTGTTAAACATTTTGAGCCGTGATCCTACTAAAGAATAATGCCATCCCCCTTGTGGAATTATTCAACCTCCATTTATTTTTCAACTAAAAAGATTAATGCTGGCCGATTCCAGTCTCTCACGTATGGAGTTTCAGATAGAATTTTCAGGGCATGAAAATATACGTTCTAACCACCGGGGAACAATTGAGATTACCAAGGAATCCCACCTGACACCGCAGGGAGATTGCATCGTTGGTGTAAGTGCGACGTCTAGTTGTGCCGATCTTCCCAAAAAATTAAAAGATGCGTTAAAAGATCCTGAATCAAAAATCGTTTTTTCCATTGCTGTCAGAGATGAGAACTTTGTTGTTACTGGAAGTGGTCATCCTGATCTAATCTTAACGCATGAGGATGACATCGTTATTCGAAAAAGTGACTTTATTTGTCCTAGGACATTGGCAATAAGGTGCGACAAGGCATCGAATCTACTGCCTAGAAGAATGGTATCCCTATTGCAAGATCCTTTGACAAAAGGAGTCTTTACTATCCGGGTTGAAGGGAACTGACAATTTAATACTGTGTTTTTCCTGATGTTCTCATGGGGAAAAAGGCCAATCTCTTCATCCTGGTTCCTCTTGCAAGCCTTGCTGCAATAGTTATAGGATTTGGGATGTATAACACCATATGCAAAAACTCAAGCGTCCCAATTAGTTGCTAAAAAGAAAGTTGATTGGCAGTCAGCTAGTGTTTGACGTTCCTCTTTCTCTTTGTGTCTGTGCGTGCACGCATGCCGTCTTCTTTGACTCTGAAACCTGCATGCAAACCTAGCTCCTCTCCTTGGCAATTGCACGAGGACTCCACCTTCTAAAATTCAATCTTTTCGACTGTCCGTCTACTGGAGGTACATCGATCACTGGATAGACCTGTAAATTTGGAGAATGCCCTCATTCATTACGTCAAATACTGCCTGCTTTGTTTTTTCGTCAGTAAATGCCGTCGTCACCAAATGGCAATCTGTTTTTGGATCTCTTGCACGCATTTCAAAATACCTCTACAGAATTCTTGCGCCCTGTTTGCTCATCGCGTGACATGCCGAGATGGCAGGATCCGTAACAAGTTCCTATGGCCGACACCTTTTTTCAGATTTTGCTGCCTGCTTTGTTTGTTTGGATCATGTTATAAGGCACCTATTTTCGTTTTCTTGACATGCCAGTCTTCCCATATGTTGGCCCCCAGGCCATGTATCTGGAGGTGGCCCTGCCGTAAATGTTTAGGTTTAACGTAAACAATTTTCCTGACTCATGCCTAGGATCAAGTATTTGGGCATGGATGACCTAAACAATTACTTGTTGTTCTGTTACGAATGTACTACACGTCAAGTCTTTTTTGGGTACATCTGGGAAGACCGTGCCTGTTCATCTTGGCATGTTCTTGGGCATGTCTGAGCACGTCAGCCTAAATTATGCAGTAAAAACGATGTTTTAGTAAAATCTGATTTAGCGAGATTCTCTTAAGTTCCAACGACCTTCTTGTTTTATGGTAAAACCCACGATCGAACTACCTATTTCAAAAAAACCCACCGATGCAGAATTAAGAAAATTAAAAGATTACTTTAGGGAAATGCCTGTCAGTGAGATTCTTACCGGGTTAAAATTTGCAAAAAATCGATGGTCTGCAAAAGATGCCGGTACCCTTAAAGTAGGAAGAAAAAGCATCATCCAAAAAGAGGTTCATTCTGTTACCACCGAGCAAGCCCAATGGAGATTAAAAAATTGGAAGATGATGATTGCCAACTATAGGAGACGGGGTTACAGCTATCCTACAATTTCCAGAATTAAGAAAATACTGATCCAAAAAAGTAAAGGGAGTTGAGCGAATCGTAAATTCCATTTTTTGGGTCATCTCTAACTGATCTGTCTTAATGGAAGAACTGTCTTCATGACTTGATCTGGAGCTCCCAACTGTATTGCTATGCCGCATACTGGATTGATTTTTCATCAGGTCACTGTTTCTCCTGTTCCTGTCATCCCGTGTCGGCTAACTCTGCTGTCCTGCCTCCGAGGATACAACATGCAATCAGATTTAACAATCCTCTGCGTTTCTTCATCTATTCAAAACCCTTCGGGCCTGAAGATGTGTTGGGTGGAGTGATGGTGATGGCACGTGCTCTTATCTGTGAGCCTGGCTCATTCTGCAAGTCAAGTAAAAACATCTGTCTTCTTTTCTGCAATCTGTTGCTTCAAACTATCTGGAACATCTGGAATTGCGGATTTTGTCTGTCCTGCAATCACACCGTGTGCCTCTTCCAAGATTGCCAGCGTGTCTGCATTAGTTTCTGCTCTTGTACCAAGAGAATCTTCTAGTTCTATAGATGAACCGGACATTACATCACCGAGTATCTGCGAGAGATCCTGCATTGATGCATTTGCTTCAGGCATGATTCCACTCAATGACGGGCTAAGTCCCTTGATAATTGACATGCAGGGACTGAGTGTAACTACTACGTCTCCTAATTCTGATACTGTGTCCAGCCTGATCTTGATCTGTTCCATGGATAGTTTTGCACCACTAACCATGTTTTTCATCTTCCTTACTTGAGCCAATTCAGAGGCATACGCTTGAGCATAACTGCCTTTGTTGTTTTTTTGAGCGTTTACTATCTTTTCAAAAATCACATCGTGTTTCTTTTGTAATTTTTCATCAATTCCTTCTAATTTTGATATTTGAAATTGTAATTTCTTTTGCGCAAAATCGATCTTGTTTTTTAGGGGCTCGACAGGCTTGACTTTGCCCATGATTTTTTGGGATATACTCTCTCCACTTCCTGTAGATGTCCAAGAATTGCCTAGCATGTCTGAGTTTCTCCGTTTTAGCTCTGCAATTTTCTTTTAAATAGATCTGTTACTGTAGGCCGTGTAACCGCAGTGACACGTTGTTGCAGTGACACCACACATACACATCGATACGAAGATAGTTGTCGGATTATACGTGTAACCGCAGTGACACGTTGTTGCAGTGACCCCACCACTATCTACGCCCCTCTTTTCTTTACCTGTAGCCATTTTACGTCACTGAAATTGGCATGTTGCATAACCTGCCTAAATTAGGATAATCTTGGCCAAATATGGCTTTGAAAAGCAAGTTGTGCAACATACTAACCTGGCCACGTCATCCAAAGGTGTACGTGAACACCCGGAATCCTTGGCCTTTGATCACAAGTTCTAATTCGTGTGTCGAACTTTGTTCGCTACTGATAACGTTGTAAAGATTTGGTACCGACACCAAAACGGTACCTGATGCAGATACGTCAGATCCCGCATGTTCTGTCAGAACCGCTTTTCCGTCAAGCAATATCTCCAATTCTGCATCCTCTGCGTCAGCTACAATGTTGACTTCCTTTGCGTTATACAGCAACTTGATTGAACCAGTCTCTGAAATTAATTCCATGCCGTCTTTGTGGTTCTTCCATTCTCCTACAGGATAAAACTTGTGCAAGTCAATCCTTTCGGGCTTTGCATACACGACTATCTTCTCTGGTTGGAATCCTTCGTCACTTCCCAACTGATTCCTGTTTTGTGCAAATTTGTAGCCAAAATACAACTCTGGAGTTCTAAATAACGAATGCTCAAACTCGTCAATGTTTACAAGTGACGTGGCAGATGCAACTTGGATTCCCATCGCCTCTGCTCTCTCTCTTAACAACTGCTGAATCACCTTTTCTGTCTCTTGGTACGCTCCTTCCCCGATATGATCATACCTGATGTATCCTTCATGATCTGCGATGTATTTTCTTGGCCAGTATCTGTTTTCAAATGCCTTCCACGTTTTCATGTCATTGTCCATTACTACGGGATAGCTGATTCCGTGCTTGTCTATGGACATCTGTACATTGTCTGGGTTTTTTTCAAACTCAAATTCCGGCGAATGTATTCCGACAATCAGCAGCCCCTGGTCAGAATACTTGTCATCCCATGCTGTAATGTATGGCAGCGTCCTAATGCAGTTGATGCAGCTGTACGTCCAGATGTCGTATAGCACCACCTTTCCCTCAATCTCTTCTTCTAATTGATCTGGTGTGATGTTGAGGTAATGCGCAATTCCTGTGATCTCTGGCGCCATCTTGAATCCAGATTTGCCAATCTTGTCAATCGTCTCACCAATGGAGGTGTTTGTCCGAACCTCCTCATCAAAGGTTGAAAAAACAATGCTCATGATTCCGACTGCCGCTGCAATCACAATTCCTGAAATTAATGCAGTCTTAAACTCGCCTTTCATTTAATCACCCTAGCAACAGCAGTTCGTTGAGCAGTGGAAAGTTTGCAACATATGCCAATTGGTTTGTAAACACCAATCCTCCCAGGATCACGATGAATCCTCCCAGGATCACGTTGTAGTGTTTTAGGTGCCTGCTCATTGAACGAATCAGCCTGTTTGCCCTAGAATAAAACACTCCGATTAAAATAAACGGAATTCCCAATCCTAACGAGTAAGCCAGTAGCAGGTTAAATGCTGCTGACGGCGTAGTTGCAGCCAAAGTCAGTATTGCCCCTAATATTGGTCCGACACACGGCGTCCAACCTGCAGCAAAAGACAAGCCAAAAACAAAGGACATCGGATACCCGGTCCTTGATCTTTTTGGAAAGAATTTTTTCTCCACGTTTAATCTGCCAATCTTTGTTGAAAGAAGCAAGAACGCCCCAAATCCGATTATTATGACTCCTCCCACCTGGTTTAATCCCGAGATGATGCCTCCAGCAGATGTTGAAAGCACACTGTTGATGGCAACCCCTAACGTGGAGAAGACCACTGAGAATCCTAGAACAAAGAATACCGAGTTTAGTATGATGCTTGGACGATTAATTGACAGCGTCTTTGAGCCGCTTTGCTGATTTAACTCTGATAGCGTGGTTCCTGAAATGTATGCAATAAATGCCGGAATCATAGGCAAGATGCATGGTGCTAGAAACGATCCTAGTCCTGCCAGTGCTGCAATTGCCAGTGTTGTTTCAGCCACGCCTTAAAATCGAGAACTTTGCTTTAAAGCCTTGTCCCATATCTGTACCCAATTGCGGTGGTATGGCCCGCTGCACAACTTGTTTCCCAAAGCCGTTTTTAGGCAAGATCGTCACAATCCGGGCAAGACTGCAAGACACAAGGCAATCAATTTTTAATGGGGCTTTGAACAATCCAGTTATGAACAAACGCTTCGTTATTGTAGGTGCATTGTTGGGGACTGTAGTGACAATTGCAGTGATTTTGGGATCGCCTGCATTGGGCAACTTTGATGCCCTGCGTTGATCACATGAATTTGGCATGGGCCTTTTCAAAGATCTCAAGTGCATGACCGATATCTTTTCTTGTCAGCCATGCCGTAGATGATATCCGCAGCCTTGCCTGGCCTTTGGGGACCGTAGGATATCTTATCGGCTGGACAAAGAGGCCACTCCCAAACAAATATCTTCCAAAATCCATGGCGATCTTTTCGTCACCTAGAATTAGCGGAATTATGTGGGTCTGTGACGTAACCTCAAATCCAATTCCACGAAGTCCTCCTGACAGCAGGGCCGTATTCCTTTCAAGCCTTTTTTGCCGTCTTTTCCTGTCTGATGCAATCCTTTTTAGGGAGTGCTCGACTAGAGACGATGGCAAGGCAGATGTGTAGACAAACGGCCTTGATCTGTTTATACATAAATCCACGACGCTCCTTTTGGCCGCTATGTAACCTCCAAATGATCCCAATCCCTTGCTCAAGCTACTGATGTAGAGATCGATCTTCTTTGAAACTCCAAAGTAACTCGGGGTCCCCCTTCCATCCGTTCCAACTACAAAATCCCCGTGCGCGTCATCTACGATCGTAATTGCACCTGACCTATCTGAAATCTCTGTGATCTCTTTTAATGGTGAGAGATCTCCGTCCATGCTGAAGATCCCTTCTGTTATCACAAACCTGTTCTCTGCTCTTCTCCTTAACTTCTTTTCTAGATCTTCCATGTCATTATGTCTGTAAACTACAATCTCTGCATCTGATAGCTTGCATGCCTCGATGATGCTTGCGTGATTTAGCTTATCGCTGAAGATCACATCCCCCTTCTTTGCTATTGTCGGGATTGCTCCAAGATTTGCCATATATCCTGTAGGATAAACCAGACTGCTTTGTTGCGTCTTGTGTTCTGCAAGGACTTCCTCCAACCTTCTGTATGACTCGTCGTTTCCCGACACCAGTCTTGAACTTGACTGGAGTTGTCTGTCAGACGTTTTGACAGGATGGATTCCAAGATAGTCATTTGAGCACAGGTTAAGCAATCTTTTGCCGCCAACCGTGATGTATGCCCCCTGCGTCTTTCCATATCTTAACCTTCTATACAGGCCGTCCTTTCTAATCTGCCTTAATTCTGAATCAACAAAATCCAGCTTATGCCTTGAGGCCAATTTCTTCTATCATCAAGCGGTCTTTCCGAGCCTCATTTCCACCCATTGTGAGGTATCCCTCGGTAATGATTCCGTTTGCACCGCTCTGCAACAGTTCCTTACCCGCATCATCTAGCTTTGCTTCCCTCCCTCCAGAGATCTTGATCACGGATTCTGGAAGCAGGAATCGAATTACAGAGAACATTCTTACAATCTCCGAATTTGGAAGATCTGTCTGAAGCTCTAGCGGGGTTCCAGGAATGGGAACCAATATGTTGATCGTCACTTCTTCAGGGCGCAGCCTTCCAAGTTCCAATGCCAGCTCTAACCTTTGCTCCCTTGTCTCTCCTAGCCCTATGATTCCTCCGGTGCACAGTTCCAACCCTGCCTTTCTTGCCGTATCCAAGGTCTTTAGCCTGTCATCATATGTGTGGGTCGTACAAATTTCCGAGAACTTTGATCTTGCAGTCTCTAAATTATGATTGTATCTCTTTACCTTGAGTTCCTTGAGCTTTCTTGCCTGTTCTAAGGTAAGGAATCCGAGGCTGCATTCTATGCTAATTCCAACTCTGTCGTTGATCTCTGAGATGATCGTGCAGACTCTTTTGAAATCTTTTGGCAATGGCTCCCTCCATGCAGCTACCAGACAGTATGATCCGGCGCCGTCATCTTTTGCCTTTTGTGCTTTTTCTACAACTCTGTCAGGCCGCGGCAGCTGGTATGTCTCGATGCCGGTATCAAAAAATGCAGACTGTCCACAAAACGTACAGTCTTCACTACATCCATTCTTCTTTATGTTGTTTAACTGCTCGACATCAATCTTTTCCCCGTTAAAATCCCGCGTTATCTCATTGGCACACGTTACCATGTCCTTGAGATTCTCTTCGGGTATGTTTAACAATCTTTCAGCTTCTGCAGCACTAATGCCAATTCCTGAGAACACCTTCTCCTGGCACTCTTTGATAAATCCCAAACTCATTGACTTGGTTCAGAGCAATCCATTAATAAAACAATTGGAAGTGTTAACCGTTGTGGTTCTGGCAGGTTAACAGTCAGATTACCATTTCTTTTGCTGACTTGATTGTATGTATGACCCGCTGAATTAGTGAATCGAGTTCCTGCTCTGATATGGCCAACGGCGGCACGATCATGACTATGTTTCCCAGGGTTCTCAGATAAACGCCGTTCTTTCTACCCTGCTCAAAGAAGATCTTGTTTACTGACTCTTTGGGGGAGATGGGGATCTTTCTTTTTTGATCCTGTACTAACTCGATTCCCATCAACATGCCTTTGTGTCTGATGTCACCTACATAGTCGATCTGTGAGATCTCCTCATAGTATCTCTCAAAGACCTTTGACGTTTTCTGGATCTTCCTTATCAGCCTGTTTTCCTTGTACATCCTTAGGCTTTCATTTGCAGCTGCCGCCGCAAGTGGGTTTCCGGTATAGGTGTGGCCGTGGAATAGGTGCCTCCTGTCATTAAACGTGCCTAAAAATGAATCGTAGATCCTTTTGTTTGACAGGGTAGCTGCCATCGTAAGATATCCTCCCGTTAACATCTTACCATATGTGACAATATCCGGAATGCTTTCTTGTTCTTTGTATTGCACCATGGAGCCCAGCCTTCCAAAGCCTGTAGCAATCTCGTCTAAAACAAATAGCACTCCGTATTTTTTGCATAGTTGGCCGATTCTTTTCTGAAAACCTTTTGGATAGATGATCACTCCTCCTGCAACCTCGGCCCCGCTCTCCATTACAAATGCGGCAATGTCGTCCTCTCTTGCAAGCCTCTCTTCGATCTTCTCCAAGCAGAGGTTCTGATACTCGGTCACCGACATGCTCCTTGGCAGTCTATACCTGTTTGGGACGGGAAACCGAACTGTTGGGAATAACTGTTTTTTAAACTTGTCAAAAAATTCCGGAACATATCCTACAGACATTGCGCCAAACGTGTCACCATGATACCCGTTCTCTATTGTCGCAATCCTTGTCTTCTTCTCCCCACCACCTATGTTCTTCCAGTACTGCAATGCAAGTTTGATGGCAACCTCCATTGCAGATGAGCCGTTATCTGAAAAAAACACCTTGTACATTCCAGGCGACAGTTGAACGAGTGATTTGGCCATCTTTTCTGCAGGCTCATTTGTCAAGTTGAACATCGAGGTATGCTGAAACGACTTGGCCTGATTCGTAATTGCCTTGATGAGTCTGGGATTGGAGTGGCCCCAAACATTGCACCACATTGACGCAACTGCATCAATCATCCTGTTACCGTCAGAATCTGTCAGCCACACCCCCCTTGCCTTGGAGATCTTGCTAAATTCTGACCATTCCTTCATCTGGGTGTTAGGATGCCACACGCAACTGGAATCTTTCAAACAGTTTGAATGGATCGGATCTTCTTAAAAATTCAACGACGGGGACCTCCGTCTTACAATCTGCATCTCAAATCCGTTTTCGGCCAAGACTGTTCTGTCTTCAGGTACAACTCCAGCTACCTTTCTTGGAAACAGCCTCAAATCCGTTTTCGGCCAAGACTGACACTGTCTGACGGGCATTAAAATAGGCTATGTATAGCTACGAGAATAAATTCATCAGGTATTTCTCAGCCGACCTGAACAGGGTAATCGGTCAAGTTGCATGAAAGAATTTGTAAAAAATAGAAGTTCATAGATTACATACGGTATATTTTTCAATAATTTGATAAATCTTGCATAATTTATTGAAATTGTCAAAGCTGACTTGACCGATTACATCCTGGATACTGCAACACCCATTTTACGCTGACTGATGATGTACCGTTTGGCGCTACCTGTTACTCTCTTTGTCATGGATATTCTTGATCGATACAGCCTGAAATAATCGTCGATCCTACGCCTGATCACAGGTGGACTGACTTTTCGTATCCATGTGACATCTTATTAAGTGTGCACGGCATAATCCGGACTGTGGAGTATGGCTTACGCTGGGGATGACTCTCAAGTCCCAAAGGATATGGTAGGAAATGTATCCATTCGGGGTCTGGCCCCAGTACCATTCTTCATCCTTTCGTCAGGAGGGTTGCATGCAGTTACAAGAACGGGGTCAGGCACGGTCTCAGCCGAGTTTCTCACGGAAGGCACTATTCCCGCATACGCGCACAGCTTCTCCGGCCTGCCGAACCGGGAGATGTCTCCAATCTCCCCGTATATGGTAATCCCCAGCACCAGGCCTATCCCCGGTATTGTCATGATCCGCTGCACCTCTCCCCCCATGGATGCGGCCGTGCTTGAGAGCGCCCTGTCTGCCTCCCTGTCTCCCCGTCCAGACACTGGATCACCCTCAGGTATCTGTCTATGCGGGCATCGCCTATGCCGCGCAGCTCTGTCATGTGCAGTGTCGTAAA
>RKRY01000147.1 GCA_007571135.1 Candidatus Nitrosopumilus sp.
CAGAATTAATGTAATTTACAAGACTGCGATAGTATTTTAAATGAAAATTCAAGTCTCTAATCTCCGTTTGTCTTAGTTCTTCTAATTCAGGACCAAAGTCTCTTGTGAACGACTGAATATGATTTAGTGTATTCTCGTTGATTTCGATCATGTGAAACAGACTATGTAGTACTTCGCCCTTAGTCAAAGTATTCTCACATGATTTCTTTAACAGTGCATCTACCCAGTCCATATCGTACAGACACGGAGTTGTTATTTGCATTCTTAACTCTGTAAAAACCTAGCAGCAGCTCTATTTTTTTAGTCAATCTTTCTGTTCTTTCTTTCTGCTTGTTTTTTCCTATTCATAATCTCATTATTTCGCTCAATGTCTGAATGGATCTCCACGTGATCAAACAGCTGCTCTTTTGAATCAAAAATTTGTTCACAATAATAACATTGATGCATTACTTTATTACGGCAATCTAAGATTAATAGTTTCTACCCCTGTCTTTAGTACGTCAAATGCTATTGTGTTTCTACTCTGATTTTAGAATTACATACAGGCAATCTTCCATACCTGCCTTTGAAATCTTCAATTAATTGCGTCCGCCTCTCTTTTGGATTGTCTGAAAACTCTCTTTGATATAATGCAGTTTCCTTTTTACACCCATCCTCCTCAAAATCCTGATCTACGTATTTTGTGAAAGTTTCTTCTAAATTATCTGTCTCACCTATGTAAATTGGCTCCTTGTTTTTATCATACAGGATATACACTCCTGGAACTGGCTTGACAAATTTTGCGCTGTCAATCCAAATCCTCATTTTATCGTCTAACAACTCCATAAATTATTGGGATCTCACTATGTATTAAAGCAGATTGCCCACACTGTGATGCCACAAGCGGCCTTCATGCTTTTAATATTGATTAGAAATAATAACAAGCCTGTCTCTTTTAGAAAACTTTCCTTCAAATTTTACTCCTCGCGAAATTCAAAAAGATCTGCTTGGAGAGATTGAAGAGAAATTAAAATCTGGGTATAGGAAAATTATCCTGTGCGCTCCTACAGGCGTTGGAAAGTCCTTGGTCGGCGTTTCCATATCTAATCATTTTGACAGTTCGTTTACCGTTACTGCCACAAAACATCTGCAGGATCAATACATCAAGGACATTCCGTTTCTCAAATCGGTAAAGGGAAAGCCAAATTTTCCTTGCTTAAAATTAATGTCTGCTAAAAAAGTCGACAATCCTAGACAAGCCATGCGTAGGGGCCTGACTTGTGATCTAGGCCAGTGTGAAGAGAGAATCCGCAAAAACGGAAAAGAGGCTATCCAAGTGTGCAAATTCAAGCCTACAATCCAGCAGATCGAAAAAAATTCCTTTGATTCAGAGTCCTGTCCGTATTATCTTCAAAAATACGAGGCGCTGTCTTCCAAGCATTCGCTTTGGAACTATCACATGTTTTTCCAAACGATGAAATTTAACAGGAAACTATTTGAAGATTACCTTGATAGAGAAATCTCCATTTTTGACGAAGCTCACAAAATCGAAGATCAGATAATTCAGTTTGTAGGGTTTGATATTTTCAGCGTACAGATAAGTGAGTGTCGTCTAAATATCAAAGCATACGATTTTTCTGATCTGGATTCTATGATAAAACTGACTGATGATATTGCGTACTCTTATGCAAAACAAATTCGGGACATCAAAGAAAGCACTGCGTTTCAAAACAACCCTGATTATGAATTAATATCTAAGCTAGAACGACGCTACGATAAGGCAGCTCGAGCTAAAATAGACATCTCGTCTGATAGGGAAAATTTTGTCGTAAATGATCCCGTAAAAGATCTTGATGGAAATTTCAGAACCATTTCTGTAAAGCCAGTTGACATCTCAAAGTTCGTAAAAACATTTTTTGAAACAGAACACCAGGTTTTCATGTCTGCCACAATTGACAAGTCTAGTTTCTGTGAAAACATGGGCTTTGAAAAAGACGATGTAGCGCTTGTCGATACGCAAAAATCACCTTTTGCTTTAGAACATCGAAAAGTTGATCTTTTGAACATACGACGTCTTAGCTACGGTTCTACTAATGAGGATGAAATCGAAGTCATCCGAGTCATCGACAAGATCCTCGATGAGCACTATGACAAAAGGGGCCTGATTCTTACTTCTTCGATTCCAAGATGCCATAAAATCCTGCGATACCTTTCTCCAAAGAATACACGAAGAATCAGGATCTGTCACAGCTCCAATAAAGGCGGAAAAACCCAAGATGAGGTGATCTCTGAGCATGCAACAGATCCTACTGGCGTCTTGCTTTCCTCATCCTTGTGGGAAGGTGTTGATTTGAAAGATGACCTGTCAAGATTCCAGATCATTGCCAAAGTTCCATATCCAAATTACACTGAAAAAAGAACAAGGGCCAAGATGGAAAAATTTCCTTTATGGTATACGTCACAGACTCTGACCAAAATTTTACAGGGATTTGGCCGCTCAATTAGGAGCGAAGATGATTGGGCCAAGACGTATGTTCTTGACACTGCAATCAACAATGTGCTTTTTAAGGCACAGCAGATGATCCCAAAGGCCTACTATGATGTGTTGGGCATGGGGGATCTGTAGTGTGATTGGATTTGATCTGCATTGACGTCCGTCTCTGACAGTTTACTTTCCCTACTTATACTGCAGCTCAATAATTTCGGCAAAAATCCCAACCCATACATTCTTAGATCCCAACATGTTACAGCAGGACGGTACAACAAGATCACACGTTCCTGTTCCAGACCCGCAAAGCCGAAAAGAATCCAACCACAAGGAAGGGAATCCTCGCAGTATCGTTGCATCTGAACCAGAACATGCCGGTCGTCGACATGGCAGAGACGATGGGATGTGACCGTCAGTCCGTATACAACTGGATTGCGCGATACGAGGAATATGGTACTGGTGGCCTGGCAGACAGGCCACGCCCTAGAAGGCCACCCAAAATAAAACCCGACAGGATCAGGGCACTAATCGTAGAGACGGCCGGCATCACGACCTCAAAACAGCTCATCTCGACGATCAGAAAAAGATTCGGCATCTCCTACAGCATAGTCTGTTGCACAACTTGCTTTTCAAAGCCATATTTTGCCAAGATTATCCTAATTTAGGCAGGTTATGCAACATGCTACTACAGCAGGACAACTGTCAAAAGAATTCTGCGCAGACTGGGCATGTCGTACAAAAAGTCAAAATCGATACACGTAAACAGACCCGAAATCGACGGGAACAAAAGTGGCAGAAGGAGACAAAACGCCGCAGGATTGCAGTCATCATGGACAATGCACCACAGCATACCGGCGCCAGAGTCAGGAGGTACATAAAGGAGAACCGCGACATCAGGGCAATCGCGCTGCCAGTCGCAACGCCGGAGCTCAATGCCACAGAGGAGTACTGGCACCAGCTAAAGCAGAATGTCGTGGTCTCTACGCATTACGAGGATGCCGATACGATGAGGAACGCAATCCGGGTTTACCCGTACTTACAGGCACAGACTGGACATCATGAGATTCATCTCCAGAGAATCGCTGTTGCCGAAAATAATATGATCGGCAGTATATCCTGTCTGCAAGGTGAGTAACTCCCAAAGAATGTTCAAATCTTGTATGGATTGCGGTTGGATATACCAAAAAAGCATGGGATAGTTGTTTTATGTTTAGCAAACGCCTAAACACTTTGGTGTCAATTAACTCAAGTTCAATTTCTGATAAATCCTCAAAACCATACAGCGGGTCACGGATTGACTTGAATTGAAAATAATTTTTAGGAAAGCGTGACAAGTCCTAGTTTTTCCAAAAGTTTTGTCCCGTCTTCAACATTATTAGGGGAAACTTTCCACTTCAGCTTTTTTGCATTTTTCACTGCGTCATCCACAGTTAATTTTTCTGAATCGTCACTTTGTGCATCCAACATGTAAAAAATCTTTGATGCATATGACAGAGGTGCAATCCTTAATCCGCAGAAGTTCTTGCACGTTTCAACTAGCATCTTTATCTTATTGTATTCCTCTTTCTTTTCATTTTTGACTCCGTCGATTACTTTTTGACCGTCTGAAGTCAGTCCATAGTTGTATCCTTCATTCAGCGTGCCAGGAATTTTTGTTTCTGAAACAAACGAATAAGAAACCAGTTTTTCTAGTGCTAGTCCTAGTTCCGAACTAAACGGTCCATAGTAATACGGCCTGTATTGAGGAATTTCAAGTTCTGGGATTGTATGGTGTGCAAGATAAACTAATTTTTGTATTGCTGTTCTTCCACGTATTTCTCCTCCGTTTGCATCCAAAATTGATTCAATTACTTCGTAGACATCCATGCTTGTCCCACCACCGATTAAGCAATTTTGAGGTTTTAATCTTCCTAATATCTGAAATTTGACCCAAAATAATCATGAGTTAACAAGCTGTACATTTCTCAAAACTTTGTATCGCTGCTTTGCCCGGATCTTTGCCTCCAAAACGGTGATTTTGGTCAGATTCTTGACCAAAAGCACTAGATCGGGCAGTCCGCAGTGACTTGACCCCGCTAGATTCGAACAAGATGATCTGACAGCCACAAGTCTGACTATTGCCATTTAATCAAATTTTGGAGTTGTAATTGCCCCTCTTGCAGATGAGCTTACAAGCGATGCATATTTTGCTAAAGCACCTGATGTGTAATTTGGTTCCGGCTTTTTCCACTCGGACCTTCTTTTGACCAACTCTTCATCAGATACGTGCAGGTCAATAACTGTGGTCTCTGTATCTATGGTAATCTCATCGTCGTCTTTAATCAAAGCAATCGGCCCACCAACGTAAGCTTCTGGCGCAACATGCCCTACCATGAATCCTCTTGTCCCTCCTGAAAATCTGCCATCGGTAACCATTGCCACATTCCTTCCTAATCCTTGACCAACAAGTGCGGCCGTTGTTGCAAGCATCTCTCTCATTCCAGGTCCTCCCCTTGGTCCTTCATATCTAATTACAACAACATGCCCTTCATCAATCTCCCCTTTAGAAACTGCATCAAATGCATACTCTTCTCTGTCAAACACCCTTGCCTTACCTCTGAACTTTGTCATTTCCACTCCGGCAGTCTTAATTACTGCACCTTCAGGCGCTAGTGTCCCTTTGAGAATTACTGCTGTCCCGACTAAATGAATCGGATCATCCAATGGTCTGATAATTGATTGCTCTGGTTCTGGAATGCTCATCGAATCCAAGTTTTGCTGAATCGTTTTTCCGGTAACTGTGATACAATCTTTGTTAAGCAATCCATGTCCTGCTAACCTCTTCAAAACAAACGGAATTCCGCCAATCTTATCAAGACTGTTCATCACATAATTTCCGCCTGGCTTCATATCTGCGATATGGGGTGTTTTTTTCCTTATTCTCTCAAAATCATCATAATCTAGCTTGACCCTGGCCTCATTTGCCATGGATAGCAAATGTAGAATTCCATTTGTTGAACCGCCTACAGCATTCAGCATTGTAATTGCATTCTCAAATGCCTCGTATGTCATAATTTCGCGCGGTTTGATGCCAAGCTCCAATAGTTTTGCACAGGCTGCGCCCGTATCGTATACTATCTTCTGCCTCCTTTTATCTTCTGCAGGAGGGCTGGCACTTCCTGGTAATGCCAAACCGATTGCTTCAGAAATTGATGCCATTGTGTTTGCAGTAAACATTCCTCCACATGAGCCTGAATTTGGACATGCAGTGTTTTCAATGTCTTTGAGCATCTCAAATGAAATTTGTCCTGCGTCATATGCTCCTACCGCTTCGTAAACATCAACTACTGTGAGCTCTCTTCCATCTAAAACCCCAGGCATGATCGTCCCGCCATACACAAAGACTGATGGGAGATTCAATCTGGCCATTGCCATCATTGTTCCTGGCAAACTCTTATCACAACCGGCAATGCCTACTACTGCATCATACTGATGTGCCCTTACCATCAGTTCAATTGAATCTGCAATCACTTCTCTTGAAATCAATGAAGATTTCATTCCTTCATGACCCATTGCAATTCCATCACTTACTGCAATGGTGGAAAATATTCTCGGTGTTGCACCATTTCCTGCAATTCCTAGTTTTGCATGCTCTGCAAGTGAGGGCAACAAAATGTTGCATGGTGTCGCTTCATTGCCTGTATGACACACACCAATAAACGGCTTGCTCAGATCGTCATCATTTAGTCCCATAGCTTTGTACATTGCTCTGTGTGGGGCACGTGCAGTTCCACTTACTACGTTTTGACTGGATATCTCCACAGTGCAGCTTTTTCTTTTCCATAATTTAGACTTTGTCAAGATTCTGGATGCTGAAATCTTATCAGAAAAATCCTTAACTCTCGTTGACTTGAAATTACTTTGTTGGTCTGCTTTCAATGTAATGGCAAGGGCAAAATCAAAAATAAATTTAGCATTATGGAAAAATACAAATCTTGTCAAAAACCTGACATGTATTTTGAAAAAGCAGGCAGAACCAGTTATGATGAAGATGACGGTTACTAAAAACTATGTTTAAGCTGATTGGATTTCAAAAATTACATGCGTGACCCTCTTTACCTTCCAGATTCTCAAAACTGCAAGGATGGGTTGCTGGCAAAACGTACAACCTGGTGGCTGGCAGGTTTAAAGGCAAAAAATTGATTACCATTGGGTTGACCGTTCTGTGATACAACAAATACTATGTTGTACTGTGACAAAACGGTTCAATTTATCACAAATAACAATGTTCTTATTTGATCAACACTTGGTTTTCCAGTTGTAGCAACTGCTCTTCAAGTTCTTCAGGAGTTTCAGCACCGTACGAGATTAGAATTCTGTCGTCTTCTATGATCTCATAATCTCTGATATCTGACACTTGCTGTCCGTTGATATAAAAGACCAGTTCGTAATCTTCATTAGTGCAAAAACTTCTACCGTCCTGAAATTCAAAGCATTGGTCGTCTAGGCCTAGAGACAACGTCTCAAAGAGGTATCCGAGTGTCACCCCTTCTGCATGCTTGTGAATGGTTGAACCGTCTCTTCCTTCAAAGTGAATCCAACTGGACTTGATCTGGTACGCTGGAGCTGAAAAGTCAAACTCATCTCCAAATATCTTTACCAGTAATGCCGCGTGTGCGTGGTCGCTTCCGAGCGCACCAGCATTTTCTGGACCTCCCACGGCCGAACCTGAAATGTCCATGAACAATATGGCTGAATATCCTACAATAACTGCGACAGTCCCTAAAACGCCAACTGCAATCAGCGTCTGCTTTCTTTTCTGTGCAGAGTGCCTTGCAGCAAAGTCTTCACGTTTTTGCTCTCTCTCACGCTTCTCTTTTCTGCCCATGGTAATTCAACACAAAAATTTGCACTAATTAACCATTCGATATCTCTAGTCTGTTGAAAGGATGATGGACTGTCCGGCTACAAACGCCAAGGTGGCTTACATGGGTACAACTCGTTTTTCAAGGCCATCTTTGGCCAAGATTATGCAATCTGGGCACGGGTTTTGCAACAACAAACTAGTGTCTGCCCCAAGATCATCAAAGTCATGGGTGTTGGTGGTGGGAGATCATGCAACGGACCAGCTATTTTTTGACTGCTTTACATTTTGATTAAAACCAATAAATAAAATCCGGTATTGGAAGTTTTGTGGCATGCATCTTTTGTGAGATCCTAGGGGGAGGGAGGGAAGCCAATTTTCTTTATGAGGATAAGCATCATGTCGCATTTTTAGACAAATATCCGATTGATGTCGGACATGCACTAGTAATTCCGCGAAGGCATTATGAAAGAATTACGGACATGGGCCCTCAGGCAGTAGGGGATCTGTTCTCCATTGTTCCAAAAATTGCTAATGCCATCTTAGAGGCAGCAGGGGCCGACGCATTCAGCTTGGGTCAAAACAATGGACGGGCGGCAAAACAAATCATTCCTCACGTGCACATCCACATCATTCCTAGGTACAACAACAAGGGAACGGTCTGGACAAAAAGACGGATTCCCAACAATGATGAACTCTTTGAATTGGCGTCAAAAATTAAAGGATTACTTACTTAGTGTGTCTTGGATTGTACCTTAGGATGGCCCCAATTTTACCAAGACTCTCAAGCATGTGCCCATGTTCTGCGCTTCCGGATATGACCTCAAGTCGAGAACCTGTTTTTGTTGCAAGCAACTCTAGATAATCTACAATGTCTTGCTCAATGACTTCGACCTCCATTGCATTGCAGCTTGGGCATGGATTGCCTGTAAACTCTGCCTTTTTAGGAATTACTAGAGATCTCTCGAGAATCGTTTCTTGCATGTTTTGACATCTTTTACATTTTGCTTCAACCCTTATCAAATCCGCATTATCATTTATGATCAGAGTTTGAACAACGTTGTTTTTGAGAAACTCTACTACTTCGCCTAGTCCATAAGATCCCCTTCCAGTGTTTGCGTTGATCTCGCTAAACAGATCCTCTACAAGTTTTCTCTCTTCTACCATTCTAAAGTCTCCTAAGATGTCTGATGATTTTGCAAACGCCTCTCTGATTCCTTCTGCTCCGGAATATGAGGCATCAATTGTTGCAATAATGTTGTTTTGTAGCCTATATTCAAGATATTTTCCATTTATGAAATCCTCTTTGGTCGGACCGGGTCCTGAAATGATCAATCCTCTTACTGGATAGATGTCAATAAAGTACTCCCTTGTTGTTTGGGCAACTCTGTTAAAGTAGTATGTCAATTCCATCTCACGAAGCCTTTGGAATCTTTTTGCAGACTGTCCGCCCTGTCTGTGTTTTCCTGCAACGCCAGAGCCGGTTTGAGCTAAAACTTCAATTTTGTCTCCATGTAACAATCCCCAACCCGTATCTTTAGAATCAATTGCCAAAAAACCGATCAGGTTGTCGTCTTTTAACATGTCTTTTAGAATATCTACGTGAAAATGATCATCGCATCGATAGAGATATTGGTTCAAGTCTTTTGGAGGATCAACTTCCCAAACTGTAACGATCTCGCTTCCTAGCGGGCCCCCAGTTTCTGGCGGTAATGCCCCGCAGAATATTACCAGTCCTCTTTCGGGAGTTTTTTTGTATAGCTTTAACCTCTGGACAACTTTTCCTAAAGAGTCGACCACATGTGTTCTTGTCAGATCTGATTTGATGTTATCTGCCGTTCCTTGCTCCTGCTGTAACGTTCCGATGATCTCATGAATCTGCTTACCTTTGGGTATGTATACTGTAATTAACTCCGTACCTCTTCCTGATTTTTGCGATAGTTCCTCCAGTGTCTTTCTAATTTTGTACAGTTTGACTGAATCTTGCTTTTCAATATTGATTTTGCCCATCTGCGTCTTTCCTCTTTTCTATGCAGTTATTAATTTTGATTAATTTGTACATGATTCATCAAAGTTTTCATAGTAAGTCGCACAACTGTCTGCTGTCGCTACCATCAAATGCCGTCACGGCAAATGTTTTATCCGATTTTTCACGGTCTGCTGTATGCCCCACATGTGTCTTTGATGATGTGTGCGTAATATGCACTGTAGCATACAATGCTCTATCACCATGCCATAATCATTGCAGGTAGCAATCTTTAGTATGATCTCATGCCATGCATTATCTTACTCTGATGCCGTGACCGACCAGACAAATGTCCTAGAATTTGTCAAAATATGTCCTAACCGAGTCTGAGGTAGCTCTGCAGACGTATGACTCGCCGAAAAGCCAATAACCCACCGATCATTTTTGTTATATGGGTAAAACCAATGACATCTACCCAGACGTGGATCCAGCCTGATGATGAGATGTCAGATCATGAAAAGAAATTCAGACGCACAAATCAACACAAGAATGGCACACCATTCCAGTTTTTTCAGGTTGCTCATACGACAGGTGTCCTAAAATGACCGTGCGTAGTGTCTAGGTTCATGTTGGAACATCTTGACAGACTACTTGGCTAAAGAATACTATTCGTTGTGTTCCAATTTTAGACCAAGTCACTACGTTTCATGCATACGGCTAACCAGATGCCAAGTGCCATGCTAGAAGATAAAAAGACTCGCTGCCATTCTGACTACATGCCAAAGAATAAGCAGGTTGGGTGTAACTATAGATCCAAGAGACGAGCCAGTGATGGCAGCATGCAACAAGAAGCAAAAGATATCGTTCGTTGACAGTGCAGGCCTCAAACAGTTTACCGGATGCTGGATCAGGTTAAGATTTGAACGATCTGACTTGTGTTTGGCCCGCCCCTCCTCCACCTACAATGCGCGGGGAAAAGGATTGAAACAGACTACTCCCAAGAACTTAAATACACATGTAGGGTCATATTCATTTATGTCTGAATCAAGGCAAATCAGTGTTGCAAAGACCAACTTCCCAAAACTGCCAATCATTACACTATGTATCGTCTTCGTAGTGGGATTGTTCATCGTGGGGTTTGATCAAGGACATACCTTTAGTCTCGTTTATGGAGAGCAAGCATTTGCAGATCTTTACATTCACGAACTAACTCATGACATGAGACATGCAGCAGGCTTTCCTTGCCACTGACATTTTTTCTTATTTGCCAGTCAAAGTCCCCAATGCTGTATTTAACGCCGATATCTCTGCCACAAATTTGTCATCTGAGGATGTAATTATTACCACGTCCCTTTCTTCAGGATTGAGCTTTTCTATCAGGTAATTTCTAACGTTAGGTTCGTCTGAGAAACATTGTATTCTGTCCCCCACAAATAGGAATTTTCCTTTTTCAAAGATTAGTGTTAATGAGTCACTTGCCCCATACAATATGGCATAATCTCTCTGTTCCATACCGTTGCCTAGACTCTGAACAAATTTCTTTTTGATCACCATTGCATGATTGTATTTCCCCCTTGTGGTGTTACATTCTTTTAAATTGGTTTGATTGGGGACTGCACTGCAAAATCGATTGGCAAATTTTTTTCCTTTTTCAGTAAGATACGTTCCTGATTTTATGGTATTTACGATGTCAGATTCTTTAAGATGTTTGATGAGTGTCTTGATTGCTCCCTCTCCAATCTTTAGTTCTTGACAAAAATCTGAACGACTAACATATTTTTGCGACGATAAAAGTAAAATTGACTTTAAAACATGGGGTGTGCTAAAAGTCAATGCCTTGCTAGTTCCTTTTCCTGTTACAACTTTTTGCAATAACCTGATCTGCTGATTCACTGACCAATCTTATATTTAATGTATATATATTGGATGTTCTATCCAATGCTTTAAATAATTTAAACAAGCGTGTCCAACGTTGTCCCAACCAATAAAAATAACAGTCTCAAAACCGATCACTGTTTTAGAAATTGTAATTTTATCTGTAATCTTTACCGCATGCACATATGTCGTTAGGTATACTCAGGGCTACACCTTTAGTGTCATGTTAAGCGAGCAGTCTTTTACAGATCCTCACATCCATAAATTGACTCATGATACGTTACATGTAGCAGAATCTCAGTATCATCAGGCGGTTATTGCATGAAGACTGGATTGTTTTTAGCAATTGTCTTGGTTTCCGGTGCCTTATCTGGAACAATTCACGGACTTGTGAATTTGGGAATTGTTGAGCCGTATCTTGATAAAGCAATAGAAATTGAGAATCGAAATTTGTTTGCATTCGGTAAGGAAGAGGATTCCAAGCAATTCTGGGTAGAGTACAACAGCTACCGTGATTGGCAAAAGGGTGGAAATGTTTTAGCTGGTGCAGTATTGGGCACTTCTGTGGGCGCCTTGTTTGGAATCGTCTATGCATTATCAAGACATGCCTTGCCTGGAAGTACCGATGTAAAGAAAGCGTTTTTGTTGGCCGGAATCATGTGGCTTACGCTGTACATGATTCCTTTCTTAAAGTATCCTGCAAATCCGCCTACCGTTGGCAGTGGCGAGACTGTAGTCTTGCGCGCAATTTTATACCTGTCATTTATCGCAATCTCTGGTTTTGGCGCGGTTGGATTTTATCAATTATCAAAGAAATTCAAAAGAAACAAAAAACTAGTTGCGATGGCAGGATATGTCACTTTCATATCTTTGGTATTTTTTGCCATGCCAGATAATCCTGATGAGGTAACAGCCCCTGTGGATTTAGTAAATGGCTTTAGATTCATGTCTGTTCTAGGGGTCTCGACATTTTGGGTTTCTATGGGGATAATTCTGGGCCTGTTTTGGAACAGGTTTGCTCCTCACGAACAAACTTCAAAATTACACACTTAGGTGTTCCAAATCTATAGAATGAGAATTGGATTGAAAGATTTCATTTAAATACACATGGTTAACTTTGAAAGCTAATGTCCAAAAGATTAACGCTGCCTCAATTAAAAAGATATGATGTTACACAAAAAGTAATTGAAGCTCTGGCCAATACGGAATCTCGTGCAATATTATTTTCAATAACTAAGAAGGGCAACACGGCAGCTGAGCTGTCTGTAAACCTGAAAATTCCACTCAGCACTGTATACAAAAAATTATCTGATCTAGAGGAACTAACTTTGATTGAAGTTGAGAAATGGATGTTGTCTTATAAAGGCAGAAAGTACAAGGTTTATAGAAGCAGAATTAGTAAGGCCGACATTTCAATAAGGAAGCCGGAGCCTTCATTAGCATTAACTCCAAACAAGTGATCCTATGTCAAAAGCTAACATCATACAGTTATCTGAGTTTGACATTACTCAAAAAATAATCGAATCCCTCAGCAATGTCTGCACGCGTTCTGTTTTGTTTTCTGTAAAAAACGAATCAAAAGATGCGACACAGATTGCCGGTGAGTTAAAAATCTCTATTTCAACTGTATACAAAACACTTTCTACGTTAGAGGAGTTGGCATTGGCTGAGGTTGACAGATTTGTTATTTCTCCAGAAGGAAAAAAATCCAAGTTGTATAGAAGCAGAATCGGCAAAGTTGAGATCACCTTAGACGATCTAGAACCAGTTTTGAATTTGTATCCTAACACCTCCAATCCTAAATCGAACCCGTGATCCTTACATTAAAAACCAATTGCCACGTTAAATGTTTCTTGTTTGCAACTTTGCTTGCTGGACTTCGTGATCAGTCGTTTTTGATCGTTTCATCGATCCGTCTGATTATATAATCCTTGGATAGTCGAGTCCTTGCCACTTCCTGATGATGATCTAACATATTTACAAAACACCACTGCATCACATCGGTCACCGACGAACCGCCTGATGACTCGTTGGACATCCTCCTGTGTTTCATTGACCATGCTTATTTGCGATGCGTCAGGCAAGCTATCTGCCACCACCCACGATTCTGCCTTCCTTACGCGAATGGACTTGAGGCGTGCAGCACGTTTAGTATGAGCTTGGAGTCTGCCAATGCTGGCGATTCTTCTACTTTCATGCGATATTTACAGAATGACTGATCTTAGATCCTTTGGTGCGCTGACATTGGCTATTTTGTGGTTGAGGATTTGTCGCAAACGCTGTGCACGCACTTGTTTTTCATCAGTACTTAGACATCATGACTAATGGGACGTTTGATCGCAGCAAAATGCAGGATGGTGAAAAACCGGCAATTTCAAACGGCCTCCTTATTTGGCATCAAATGTCGGATAGAACTCGGACACCAGCAGGTGAAAAACCGGCAATTTCAAGCGGCCTCCTTATTCACATTTTATGTATTTGGAATGAATATTTAGAATAATGACCTTGTTTAAATAATTCATCTGGGGTTAACACTCGATAAACATGAAACAAAAAACGGTCGCAGCGTTTGTTGCTGTGTTTGCAGCTATTGGCATGGCAGTAATTCCGTTGGCACAAACCACACACGCCCAAGACCCTCTTCCTGACTGGATTAAAACCAACGCTGGTTGGTGGGCAGATAATACAATAGATGATGCAACTTTTCTAAACGGAATTGAGTTTCTTGTCGAAAATGGAATAATCAACGTTTCATCTGATCCAAAATCCATTGACGTTGACGTACTAACAATTGGATTCATTCCAGTCGAAAAAGCTGATGAGCTTACTCCAAAGGCCAAGTCTTTAGAGCAATTTCTTGAGACTGAACTAGATGTCGATGTTAAAGTCGTCGTACCAACTAACTATGAGACGATAATTGAAGGAATGAAGTTCGGTCACATTGACGCCGCCTTTATGGATACTGGTCCTGCATGGATTGCGCATGAGAGAACTGGCGCAGAGGCAGTTCTGGCTGAACTTGTCAAGGGCAAAGTAAATTACCAGGCAACAGTCTGGACATTGACTGACAACGACTCTCTTCAAACAATCAAAGATACTGTCGGCAAAAAAGTGGCATTTACTAGCATTACCGGCTCCTCTGGTTTTATCATGCCAATGGGGACATTGGTGACTGAAGGTCATATCGCAATCGAGGGCGATGACATTGTTGCACTAGAATCTGCCTTGGCAAAAAACTTTGAAAGTTATACTTTTGCCGGAGGCTACAAGGCAGCACTTGAATTACTTCTTAACGGAAATGTCGATGTTGCGTTCGGTTCAGATATTGCACCTGCAAAATATCTTGAGTTGGAAGATCAGAAGAAGTTACGACAGGTAACGACAGTCGGTCCGGTCCCTTCTCACGTATTTATGGTCAGCGCAGAGATGTCTGAACCTACCAAAAATGCATTAGTTGACGCGTTAATTGAACTCAACTATGATGAACACAATTACATCCTGGAGAACTTGTATGGCGCAGAGGCACTTGTTCCTACAACGACTACGATCCATATTGGTGGGTTCGGCACATTCATTAACACATTAACCGGTCTTGATCAGTTGATCCTAGACAAATACAACAAGAGCAAATAAAAACGGGGGCTCTTAACACGAAACAAATTCAGATGACTCGTGCACCTTTACCTTCATTGATTTCCACTTTAAAAATTATCCAGATAAATGACATTTCAGCATCATATGATTCAAAGAGCCTTGTCCTTGATCATGTCAACCTCTCAATTGACAGAGGCACAAACTATGCAATAGTTGGTCCATCTGGTTCGGGAAAATCAACCTTGCTGAAGCTGATGAATGGCATGATGATTCCAAGTAGCGGAACAATCAAAATTGACTACGTTGCTCCGAACATGAAGGACAAAAAATTCAAAAAAATGATGCATACAATTGGCTATATTCCACAAAATCTAGGCCTTGTTAAAAATATTACCGTCTTGGAAAACGTGTTGATTGGCTCACTGCCTAGATTGAACAAAATTCAATCTTTCTTTAAGAGATTTCCAGAAGATGAAATTACCGAGGCTAAAAAAATCATTAAACAAGTCGGTCTGTCCGGTAAAGAAGAAAGAAAATCTTACATGCTAAGCGGAGGAGAAAAACGAAGAGTTGCAATTGCCAGGGCATTCATGCAAAAACCGACCATTCTTCTTGCCGATGAAATTGTTTCTGAACTTGATCGTGCAACTGCCAAGGAAATTATGAACTTGATTGCAGATGCCCAAAAAAGAATCAACCTTACTGCAATCATGATTCATCATGACATGAAACTTGCACTAGAATATGCCAACCGAGTTGCAGTGATCAAGGGGGGACACAAAATTCTTGAAATTGGCGTTGAAGGCGATACTATCGTAGATTTTCAGACAGGCGATATGACGACAGAAGAAATTATGAGCATGTATTCAGATGACTCCGAAAAATAATATCATTATTGGCGTGGTAGTTGCTCTACTCGTAGCTGCCTCTTACAATGTTGAAGCAAACCCAATTGAATTTGCCGAAGGATTGCCAAATCTTGGAATTGTCTTAGAAGAGTTGCTCTTAGTTGAGCCTAAACATGTTCCTGTTGCACTCTGGGCAATGTTTGAGACTGTTCAGATGGCATTTATTGGAACTGCTGTGGGTATTGCAATTGCATTGCCGCTTAGCTTGCTTGCCGCAAGAAATCTGAACAGCAAGTATGTTTATGCCCCGATTAGGGCGTTATTGGCAGCAATCCGTACATTTCCTTCGATTTTGTGGGCAATTTTATTTGTAATTATGGTGGGACTGGGTCCTTTTGCAGGAGTCTTGGCAATTATTATGTATACTGTAGGTTTTGTTGCAAAGTTACAGTATGAGGTGATTGAAACCATAGACGCAGATCCTATGGATGCAGCTAGTTCCATAGGTGTCTCAAAGTGGCAGCTAATACGATATGTCGTGATCCCTGAGTCTGCTTCTCATCTGCTTGGGCAGGTACTGTACATGTTTGACTATAATCTAAGACAGACCAGCATCTTGGGGCTAGTCGGTGCAGGCGGAATCGGATTCTATATAATCAATTACATAAAGTTCTTCGAATATGGCAAAGCTGCAATCTTTATGATAGTTGTACTGATTACTGTGCTAATAGTAGATTGGACCAGCGTCAAGATTAGGGACAAGTATATCGTAAAATCACAACATGGAATGGAGGTTACTGCAAAGCTTAACTAGGTTGTAATCTTATCCATCTGATTTGATTCTGACGCGAGTCTTATCTCCCTTGCAATCCTTTTTCCCATGCTCATTGTCTCATCGAACAACAGTGAGTAATACGGGGAGCCATCCATGTAAATATTTGATCCTGCCACAATTCTAGCTGAAAATTCAAATGATGTAAATTTGGCATTTTCATCATACACTCCCTCTATGCAAAACGGACCGTTCATTCCGGGCGCTACGATTCTTTTTGCAGCATCTACGAACTTTTCACCCATGGCATAAACCTCATCTAACAATGATTCGCGTAAAACAAGTGGGCTGTTTCCGATCACGTTAAATGATGGAACTCTGCTGGATTTTAGTTGCTGTTCAGCTGGTATTCTGCTTAGCCCCTCAATATCTGACTCATGTCTTTGATCAACCCCGTAAAATTCCAGCTCTCCTTTTAATGGAGAATAGAAAAATGTCAAATAAGCCAAAACGCCTGCAACGTATTCTTGAATGTATAGCGTCTCGTCCTTGGAAATAATTCCTTCGGAAATCAGTTGGTCTCTTTTTATATTGTAATCGTCTTCACTTGCTACCATGAAGTATCCCTTTCCTCCTGCCGCACCATGTCTTTTGACAATTGATAACCTCTCAATCTTACCGGGTTCTGCCACCGGTTCGGGCATTGGGAGACCTGCTTCCCTCATGAGTCTCTCTTTCATCTCTCTGTCTGACTCCCATCTGAGAATCCACTTGTTTCCAAAAACAGGCGTCCTGATAGACTCTATCTCGTCTGAACTCATTTGTGCAATTAACGTGCCATGTGGAATCAACACTGCATTGTTTTGTTCTAAAAACGACTGGCATCTTTGTTCAAGAACCTCCTTGAAAGAATCCACCATGATCAGATCATCGATGAATGGAAATCTCTTGTACAACCTTTCACGTTTTTTTTCACATACTAGCAGGGTCTTTAGGCCTTCATCTTTTGCCCCTTTAAGTACCTGCAATGAGCAGTGAGACCCAAGGGTTGCAATGGATTTCATCGTGTGTCTTTCTCAGATTTTTACACCTTATGAACCATGTGCAGATGTTACGTATTGGAAGATCTCGTCAATTAATTCTGCCGTAACTCCTTTCTTGAGATCTTTGGGAATTATTTTAAGAACAAAGTCATACATTGTAACATCTTGAGGTAGTTCCTCTCTTTCTTGCAATAGCGAAAAAATCGAAACCCCGTTGGACACCACAGCAATCATCTTTTCTCTGTATGAAAGAGTCATGAAAACCGTGTGTAGGCAGCCAATTTATGTAATGTCCTTAACTGACTGATCTCAAAATAACGCTCTCATCTAATTCTAATATCTGGAGACTCTCATCTTGCACTTCTGGTCCGATTGTAATGCCGTGACCGCCCACTCTGACTGGCTCTTGAGATGCATGATATCCAACATAACATGCTGTGATTATGAATATTGCAATCACCAAACCAATTAGCATGCTCATCTCATCTTGCATGAATTTACTGCTGGCTATAAGCATTATGAAAATTATATCTGTTGTTGCATAACTTAATAGTTGACGTCATCTCCAAGATCGTCTGAAAATTGTACAGGTACTGAATTACATACTATCACGGTGCAGAAGGCGGCAGCGTCAGCGGCGTAAGCCAGATTTGGAGACTTGCAAATCTTCCTGGTATGGCAAGGTGTGCCCAACAGCTGCTGGGAAAGATATCTGTAGACACGGATACAACGGGTTTTGAGACGCAACATGCGGCCTACACTACAAGCAGAGTTCTAGTACACAGATGCGGCAATGCATGCAATCTCTGACATGAAGAGTTGGATTGTGTACACTGTCATGTGCACATGCGGGATCATACGCAGGATACTGGCATAGAACATACAAAACTGCTCATGAGGATGAGGATGCGTACAGAACCGTGCACAGTTGTGTTGTAGAAGGGAATCATAAAGCAAGTATGTGATA
>RKRY01000123.1 GCA_007571135.1 Candidatus Nitrosopumilus sp.
TGTGTCTTCCCACACCATTCACTCTGCCCTTCCCAACTGCTACCCAACCATATTTTGAAGTGTCTTCACAAGTATGCAAACCATTCTTGCTTTATTGTAGTATCATAGCAAAACTCGTTTTGTGTGGACTGGCATGTCATAAAGGATCTATACTTTGAAGATCTGAACCGAGTCGTGTACATGATGATGTCCTAGATGCATCTCCTGCACCGTAGTGACTTGGTCTAAAATTGGAACACAACAAATAGTATGCTCTAACCTAGTCTATCAAGATGTCCAATGTGTAACCTAGACACCAAGCACTATTTGAGCATGCCCACTCGGAGAACGCCGTCATGATATTCCGGCTCGTAATCAAGAGGTTTGGGACACATGCATCGATACGTAACCGGTCAAGTCGGTTTTGACAGTTTCAACTAATTATACAAGATTTATCAGACTATTGAAAAATATACAGTATACAAGATATGAACTATCATTTTTTACAAGTTCCTTTATGTGACTTAAACGATTACATCGATACTGTCTGATAACGGATCGTGATTTGTAGGATCAAACGGTAGAAATGAGTGGAAGGCGAGGAGGAAGGTGGAATCTGGAAACCCACGCTGTTTGAAGGATTACTTGCACGCGACATCTTTCTGATAAATTCTAGGCCGTACCACCTGCAGACCAACGGCAGGATGGGGCACTTTTACCAGATGATGGGGGAGACGATTGGCTACTATGGAAGCCTCGTGGGAGTACATCGACTGTTACAATGAGCGGAGACTACCTTTTATTGGATATTGACAATGGTGAAGACACTGCTTATGGCCTTTAGAATAAAAGGGCGACTAAAGCGATCATAACAAGTGACTCAAAATGGGTGGAGTGGGATGCAGATGACTAGCGAACCGACTTTTCGTACAACAGAACAAACTTGATTAGCAATAGACTTATATACAAGTTTTTAATAATTTTTAAATATTATGGTAAAAGGTTTTAGGAGATATAAAAATGGTTAAAGGCGAAAATTCAAAGAACAGATGTCCAAGATGCGGACAAGGTAATCTAGTAACAGACACCAATACAGGTGAAAACTTTTGTGGAAAATGCGGCATGGTAATTACAGACAAAGTTGAAGAGTCAGGTCCTGAATGGCGCTCATTTTCTAATGAAGGTGAAAGCAAAAGTAGAGCAGGCGTCCCAACATCGCTTGCAATGCATGATATGGGATTAGCTACGATAATCAACCCTCAGAACAGAGACGCGACAGGAAAGCCACTTACTGCTTCAATGAAGAGTACCATTGAAAGACTGAGAACATGGGACAGCAGAAGTCAAGTTCACGAGCCGGTAGATAGAAATTTCAGACAGGCGTTCAGTGAGTTAGACAGATTAAAAGACAAGCTTGCAGTTGGGGATGCAGTAATTGAAAAGGCGGCATATATTTACAGAAAAGCTTTAGAAAAAGGACTAGTAAGGGGGCGCTCGATCTCAGCTTTGATTGCATCTGCACTGTATGCAGCATGCCGGGATACTGAAACCCCAAGAACACTCAAAGACATTGGGCAGGCAAGCAACATTAAAAGAAAAGACATTGCAAGATGCTATCGCTTATTGTTAAGAGAGTTAAGTTTGAAGATGCCTGTGGTGGATCCGATAAAATGTGTTTCGAGAATTGCAAGCAAGGCCAATCTATCAGAAAAAACAAAAAGGAATGCAACTAAAATTTTACAAACAGCTGAAGAGAACAAGATTTCGGCTGGAAAGGATCCCATGGGACTGGCGGCAGCCGCACTGTATGTTGCATGTGTGACAAATGGAGAAAACAAAACACAAAGGGATGTTGCAGAAGCGGCCGGAGTAACTGAAGTAACTATACGAAATAGATACAAAGGTCTGAAAGTAGCATTAAACCTCTAGCTTGGAATCTCTTTTAGGCAAGAATCTATTTGCCAACAGCATTAGAAGGGATATCCCTCCAGACACAAGTAATAGCAATTCCAATGAAGACATCAAAGAGTGGCTGAATGCATTTTCTATGGGGATGGAATTTATCTGTGAAACAAAATTTGCGTATGCGAAAATAAAGTAGTTGATGGACCAGTGAATCAAAAGAGAGGCTAAAAAGCCGTATCGAAGATACGCCCATCCCAAAATGATCCCGGCTATGGATGCTTGAATAAATTTGCCCTCGCCCCAAGATCCTTCAAACGCAATATGCGCAAATCCGAACAACACCCCAACAAATCCGATTAGCAGAATTGCTTTTTTTGAATCCGCAATACCTAGATGTGATGGGTTCCATAGACTCTTTGCAAAAAATTTCAAAGATCGAAGTTGAGAATACATCATGAAAAGAGGAATTCCAATCAACAGTAATCTGAATCCTAGTTCTTCAATCAGGGGAGCAAGACTAACGTAAAAAAATTGAACTAGATCATTGTCTGTTGGAGGGGGAGTTGTTTGAATTCCAAACCCCTCCTGAACAAGAGTCACAATTGCAGAAGCAAATACTAGTATTGAGAACCACTTTGTAATTTCAAGCATATAGTTTGCAGAATCTACTTTGCCTCGAGAAATAATTGGATAAAGGGATTCTAGAAAATTATGCTTTGGTCCTAAAATTGCAATAGTAAAAAGTACAGCATAAAACGTCCACAGCGCAACAAATGCATCACCTATGCTTACATCTGTAGGAGATTGGTAAAAGTCAGTCCCCTCAAAAAGTTCCAAGTGCGAGACGGGAAACTCATAGTTAATGTCACCGCCAATGTCGCTATCAAATACAATGAAAACTCCAATTGGCAGCGATATCAAAAGCAATCCGAGAATCACAGACAATACTGCAGAATAAGGAATGCCAAGAGCTTGAAGTATTTTGTTAGACTGTGCCAATTTGATTAATTAGTGCAATTCTATGCTTTCTTCTGGGAACCCCAATCCAATCAAGGTATCTTTAATTGTGTCACGATGATCACCTTGTAAAAAAACATAGCCATCTTTGGCAGTCCCGCCACAGGCATATTTGCTTTTTAGTTCTTTTGCAACATTTTCTAGATTGTTCAATTTAGGATCTAATCCTACAATCATAGTTCCTTTTTTCTTAAATCGTCTAGTCTCTAATCTAATAATGATTTTAGTACTGTCTTTGGCGAGCTCACCACAGGCACATAGATCATCAGGAAGACCGCAAGTATTACAAATTACTGCCATATGCTCAAATTCAATTCTATCATTCACACTATTAAGCATTGTTTAGCATCTAGTCTGTTTCATACTGTGCCTAGTAGTATGTTGCACAACTTGCTTTTCAAAGCCATATTTGGCCAAGATTATCCTAATTTAGGCAGGTTATGCAACATACTAGTGCTTAGGGGAGGTTATCTTGGCCGAAGACGGCTTTGAAAAGCAGACTGTGAGGCAACTTAGTATCTGAACTTCAAAACAAGTGTGTTTTTTAAATAGAAGATTAAGAAAGAACCATGCCAGAGAATCTTACAAAAAAGGCTGCAGAGATGCTGCTCAGAGGCGCCACATTACTGAGTGAACCTTGTCCATATTGTAAGGGAGTTCGAATCATAAAAGAGGGACAAGCACTATGCATAGGTTGTGGAAGAGAACCGGAGAAGAGAGAGATTCCAAAGGCAGAGAAAAGAGGGACGGCCTCAAAATCACAACTCGAGATAACACTTGAAAAGAAGGCAGAATCATTATCCAAAGATCTTGAGAACGAGTCTAATCATGAAAAACAGCAAGAGATTCTAAAATCGATCAATTCATTACTGGACACCCTAGAAAGGGTCAAAAATAAACATGGCCTACTTCATAACTCTGTCTAGATTGGCAGTTAAGTGAAAAGCAGGCGTAGAACCGGATCGTGTGGGTGGATTGGACTCCGTATCAGCATGCCCTCATCCCGGCCTTGAAGGTCAGATGTGCCAACTCACATTGCATCTCAGATCGTAATCGGCTAAGTCGGTTTTGATAATTTCAACTAATTATACAAGATTTATCAAATTATTGAAAAATATGCAGTATGCAGGAGATGAACTCTAATTTTTTACAAGTTCCTTTATGTGACTTAACCGATTACCTCAGATCTGTTTGAATACAGCATTTGCAGTATTGCTGCCCATTTGTTGTATGCCCTAAGCGTAGTGTCTATATTAGATAGCTGCTCATCTTGACGGGCCTGACCTCGCCGTTCTCCAGCATTGCACGTATTGACTCCTCCATCTCGTATGTGCTTTCGTACAGCCTGTTGCCTGTGGCCTCGCGGATGGAGCGCTACTGTACCTCCACCGGGTTGAGCTCTGGCGTGTACGGTGGGAGGTGCCTCAACACGACATCGCCTCCGTGACCGTCAAGATATTCCTTTACCGCAGCAGACTTGTGCCATCCTGCGTTGTCAAGGTATAT
>RKRY01000079.1 GCA_007571135.1 Candidatus Nitrosopumilus sp.
CAAACCACACGATGACTCCTGTAGCACCTGCCATTCCGACAATTGAGCCGACCGGTTTGAGGAGGGTCGGATGCTTCATTGCCAAATATGCAATGATGATTGATGGAAATGCAATTGCCATTAATATTCCTGCCAGCGTGATTGTGTAGTTTGATGTGTTCCAAGTCAGTGCAAACATGCCAAATCCAAGCGAGATTGATAAAACTACCAGGACTGTTGCTTTGGCCCTGTTGCTTGTTGAGACCCCCCCGTCAAGAATGCCTGTTGCCAAGAAGATCAGGCCTACAAACATGGTCAAGCCTGTCAATGCATGCATTCCGTCAATGAACGTATGTGCCAAGTCTGCATAAGATAGGGTCAAACCAGCCAAGCCTATGGCCGTCAGTCCCATGCCTGGCATCATGAGGTCCCAATTACTCATTTAACGTAGCTGGTAGGACTGATATACTTATTCCTTTTGAAATCAGACGGATCTTTGCAGACAAAGAAATTAAATGGCTTTAGAAGTGGATACAATGAGTTGGGATTTAACGAAATAATGGAAGTATCCAAACCCAGAATCGTGGTTCTCCTAGTCATTACTGCTGTGGCTTCAATGTTTGCAGCAAGCAGGCTTGTCCCGGAAGTCCAGGAGCTTGATTATTGGGCCTACCTGCACATCATCGTAGCAGGAGCTCTGGCATCAGCAGGATCTAGCGCCTTGAATCATTATTATGACAGGGACATTGATCCGAAAATGACTAGAACGAGTTCTAGACCCATTCCTTCCGGAAGAATGGCCGCATCCCACGTCTTAATCTACGGACTGGCCGTTAGCTGTATTTCTGTAGTGTATGGCCTCTTTTTGCTAAACCCTACCTCAGCCTTCTTTATCGCAGTTGGAATCTTCTCTTACGTAATCATTTATACTGCTTGGTTAAAGCGCCTTAATACCTCAAACATTGTCATTGGAGGAATTGCAGGTAGCGCAGCTGCATGGGCTGGATGGTCGGCTGCGACCGGAGGCATGGATCTTTTGGGATTTCTGGTCGGATTTTTGGTGTTTGTTTGGACCCCTTCACACTTTTGGTGCCTTGCTATGAAGATCAAAGACGAATACGCGCAAGCTAATGTCCCGATGCTACCAGTCGTTATTGGAATGCAGAAAACATCAAAGTACATTCTGGCAAGCACGTTAATTTTACTTCCGTATTCTTTGATTCTGTCATTTATTCCAAATGGCATGGGTGCCGTCTATGCCGTAATTGCTACAATGTCTGGAAGCCTGATGCTTGCATATCATTACAAGTTGACAAAGAATCCCACATCAGAATTTGCATGGAAGGCATACAAGGTGACTGCCCCCTATCTGACAATAATCTTTATGGCTGTGGCATTGGATGCCGCCTTCCACATTCCTTTGCAATGATTACTTTTCAAAACCGGGAAAACTCGCTTCGTAATCCTTTTCTGTCATCTTCCTGTTTTCTTCGTCAACTTTGTCATCTTCTTCTTTAACTACAAATACTTCGATCCTTTTTTCGTCCTTTGTAATCCAGGAGACTTTGATTAGCCCGAGAATTTCTAAATCAAGAAGAATTTTGTTGAATTTGTCTTCTGACAAAACCATCTTGTCTTTTGCAAGGGTTTTGTAAAGTTCGACATCTGTTAACGAACCGGCCTCCTTAATCTTGTCGAATACCTTGTTTCTAATTGGAATTGCCATGATGTCACCTGTAAAATGTCTTTTCCCCTGATTTTGGCACTACGTTAGATATACCTTCCTTAACAGAGTTGTACCACTGATCAACTTCGTTGGTTATTGATGGCCTTACCTGTTTCAAACCATTTGCAAAGTCCTGACTGGTAATTTTTGCTGACTTGTTTCTCATTGCTTGGATTGCCGCCTCTCTGCACAGCGAGGCCAAATCTGCACCGGTATAGTTTTGTGTTGCAACGGCTATCTCCTGCAACTTGACATCCTTGCCCAATGGCATCCTGTCTGTTAGAATCTCGATAATCTCTAGCCTTCCTTTTTCATCTGGGGGGGATGCGTACAGAACTAAATCCAAACGGCCGGTTCTAAGTAGCGAACTGTCTAATACGTCCGGCCTGTTCGTAATTCCAATGACTACGACTCTGGACATGATCCCTTCTTCGATTTCGGTTAGCAATTGACTGAGAATTGTCTCCCCTACCCCGTTCTCCCCGGATTTGCTTCTTGCAAGCGAATCTAACTCGTCAAATATCACTACGCACGGCGACGATGCCTTCGCTTTCCTGAAGATCTCCCTGATCGCTTTTTCCGATTCTCCAATCCATTTTGAAAGAATCTCCGGACCTCTTACGAGAATCATGTTTGCACCTGTCTCGGTGGCCAATGCTCTCCCAAGCATCGTCTTTCCGCATCCTGGCGGGCCGTAAATCAACGCACCTCTGGGAGGCTTTATTCCCATCTTGGCAAACTTGCCCGGTTCTTTCATGGCCATGACCAGATTGTCTGTCAGTGCGTCTTTGATCTCCTCAAGGCCTCCCACATTTTGCCACCACACTTTTGGCCTTTCTACATAAAACTCCCTCATTGCCGTTGGGACTACTTCGTGCATCGCATCATAAAAGTCAATTAGCTTGATTTGCATTGACTGCAATACTTTTGATGGGATTTTTTCAGTCTCAAGGTCTATCTCTGGCAAATATCTGCGAATTGATTTCATCGCAGCCTCCCTGCACAATGACTTGATATCCGCGCCCGTGTATCCGTGCAGTTCTGAGGCTAAATCCTTTAAATCAATTCCATCACTTACCGGCATTCCTCTCGTATGGATTAACAGAATCTCCAGTCTTTCATCTTCATTTGGAACAGAGATCTCAAATTCCCTGTCAAATCTTCCCGGTCTTCTTAGTGCAGGATCGACGCTGTCAGGTCTGTTGGTCGCCCCTAGGACAATCACGTTTCCTCTGTCGTTTAGTCCGTCCATCAAGGCAAGCAGCTGTGCTACTACTCTTTTTTCGACATCACCGTATGCCTCCTCCCTTTTTGGAGCTATGGCATCGATCTCATCTATGAATATGATGCTTGGCGAATTGTCCTTGGCTTCTTTGAAAATATCCCTAAGCTTTGCCTCTGTCTCGCCGTAATACTTGTTCATAATCTCCGGTCCGTTGATTGGAAACATGTTGGCCTCTGATTCGCTGGCCATTACTTTTGCAAGTAGTGTCTTTCCACATCCGGGAGGACCATACAGTAAAATTCCACTATGCGGTTCAATTCCCAATCTTGCAAATAATTCGGGATGTTTCAGTGGAAGCTCCACTATCTCTCTCATCGCCTTGACTTCGTGTCTGAGGCCGCCGACCTCTTCATAAGTTACCCTGACCTTCCTGTCTACTGTCGTCTCAGTTGATATGCTCAGGTTCGTTGAGCGATCAATCTTTACTACCCCCTTTGGAGTCGTCTTTGTGATCTTAAAATCCATGGAATTTCCTAAAATCATTACGGAAATCTCATCGCCGTGAGTAACTGGCAGTCCCTTTAATCTGTTTTTGACAAAATCTGTAAACTCCTTATCTACGGTTACAGTGTCATTTACCGGAGTAAGTCCGACTGTTTTTGCAATCTTTGACGCAACCTTTCTAATCTTTACAATATCGTTTAACGATGCACCGACATTCTTTCTTGTCTGTCCGTCGATCCTGATTATGTCGGAGAATTTTTCATCTTCATCAACCGGCCATACGACTGTGCAACTTGATCTTGAACCGACCACCTCGATAATGTCGCCGGGGGTTACTTTGAGAAAGTCCATTGCCTCAGGGCCAATCCTGGCGCGCTTTTTGCCTACGTCACGCTGTTTTGCTTCCCCAATCCTCATTTGCAAAGGTTCTTCTTTGCGAGCCAAAAAACCACCTATTTCATGTCGACTGACATTCTGCTCATGTTGAGTACCTCAAATTCACTGACTCCCGTGGTTCCCTTGACAGCATTCTCTAGTGCGTCACTTTGGCCCTCTCTGTCTTCTAAAATGAACTCTGCTTTCAAAAATTCCAATCCAAATGCCAGTGGCTCTTTGACATGTCTTTTCATGCGGATATCTTCTGGCAATGATGACTGGATTGTTTCAGCAAGTTTGTCCAAATCAACCGCGGTTCCTTCCGGGAGGATTTTTGTTATGAAGAGTAACTGTGCCATCTTCTCAAGGTCCACTAAAACTGCATGCCGGGCATGTGTAGATTCTTGCCGCCTCTCTACAACTTTGACACCTCCAAATCAGCACTTGTCCACAATTAGGGCAGTCAAATTTTACACATTTATCATTAGGCATAATATGTCTGTGACAGCAATCACATGTTGGCAACGAGATCGTAGACGACATGCCTGAAATATCGCCAAACATCATTTATATCTTCCCTGTAAATTCCAGTTAGT
>RKRY01000065.1 GCA_007571135.1 Candidatus Nitrosopumilus sp.
TGGGAATACGGAGGAGATGAAGGAGTCGATACGTACAATGCTGGATAACGGTGAGGTCGGACCCGTCAAGATAAGCGCTTATCTAACGTAGACACTACGGTATTCTCTGAACTGGAACCAGGCATGGTTTGCATGACGTTTGAAGGCAGCAGGTTAGACAGGCTGGTAGGTGGATCATGAACTTGCACCAACTGTAACATGCTCTGTTGATACTGAGCCCAACGGCATCCTGTGATTGATTCTTTTAAGAAATTCCTTTGGCATGGTGTGTTGCATAACCCTGCCTAGATTAGGATAATCTTGGCCAAAAATGGCTTTGAAAAACAAGTTGTGCAACACACTAATTTTGTAAACTACTTTATAGAGCATTGCTAAAGAGCGATCATGACATTGAATATTGGAGATATTGCTCCAGATTTTGAGCTTCCAGATACAGAACTAAAGTTGCGAACCTTGGAAGAGTTCAAAGGAAAGAAAGTTGTCCTTTCATTCATAGTTGCGGCAAGTTCTCCCGTATGTGAGACGGAATTGTGTACATTCAGGGACTCTTGGCAAGAGATCGCGGACCTGGGTGCAGATATCGTTGCCATCAGCAACGATGGCCCGTTTGCAAACAAGGCATTTGCAGAAAAGCACAACTTCAATTTCCCGTTGTTAGGGGATTACAGCAGCAAGACCATTCAAGATTATGACATCTTGATGAAAGACCTGCTTCACATCAAGGACTACAATGCCGCAAAACGCTCTGTGTTCATAATCAACGAGGATGGAAAAATCGGATACAAGTGGGTATCTGAGGATCCATTAAAAGAGCCAAACTATGAAGAGATCAAAAATTTCCTCAAGTAGGAAAAAAACTTCTTTTTTATTCTATGTCGGCAATGACGTCGCCCTTTGCGACAGTGGCACCTTCTTTAATCTTGAGATTTTTAACAGAACCGTCTTTGTGGGCTTTGACACCGACCTGCATCTTCATTGACTCCAGCGTACAGACAACATCGCCCTTCCTAATTGAATCGCCTTCAGCAACTGCAATTGATACGATTTTGCCCGGGATTTGGCTTTTGAGTGCGATTTGGGCACCGCCGGCAGTTCCGCCGCCGGAGTTTTTGAAGACAACTTTATCAAAGTGGGTGTTCATGTTTAGGGTGATTGGAACATTGTCAACTACAAGGCTCATTTCATTTGTAGCTGTTTCAAGGTATTTTGCTTTATGATACTGCTGATCTAAGACAAACTCAATTCCCCGGGCATCCATGCCAAGAATCCGCAATTGGTGCTCTCTGTCATTAATCTTGATTACATAGTCATTGCTGCCCAGGTTTTCAACAATCCTTCCATCAAATGATTGTTCAACGTCAGATATCTTATAGTCCATTAGCCATCATCAATCCAGTTTGCCTTTCCAAATAGCACTGCTGCTGCTATTTTCGTTGTTTTGAACCCTGCTCTTAAAGTACTCAGAATGAATGATTGCAGCAGCTAGTGCAGCCTCACTCTTGTCTTCCCTTTCTTTCCCAAGGTCTTCAGATAGCCTGTCAATCATGCCATAACGCTTCAGAAAGTCGGTGGACAACTCTCCATTCTTGTATTCTTCAGAGTTTAGAATTGTTTTGTAAAGCGGGATTGAGGTCTCAACGCCCTGCACATACATGTCACCTAATGCAGTAAGCATTCTTTTTCTAGACTCCTCAAATGTCGGGCCCCACGTACAGAGTTTTGCCATCAGCGAGTCATAAAATGGAGATACCGTACACCCAGGATAAAGGTACGTGTCACACCTGACATTTGGCCCTGCAGGAATTGTCACGTCCGGGACGGGTCCTGTTGATGGTGCAAAGTCCAGAAAGGTGTCTTCGGCATTGATTCTGCATTCGATGGCATAGCCATTCATCTGTAGATCCTTTTGTTTGAAAGGAAGCGGTTCCCCGTTTGCAATATCAATTTGTAATTTGACAAAGTCTAGACCCGAGACCATCTCACTGATCGGATGCTCCACTTGAAGCCTGGCATTAATTTCAATAAAGTAAAATTCTCCCGAGTCTGCTCTCAGGAACTCTGCGGTTCCAAGGTTCGTATAGTTTACAGCCTCGGCAGCCTTGACAACCAGTTCGCCAATCTCTTCTCTTTTTGCTGCATCAACTACAGGAGACGGAGTCTGTTCAATTAGTTTCTGGTTTCTTCTTTGAATGGAGCATTCTCTCTCAAAGAGATGCACTGCATTGCCGTGATGATCCCTGCACATTTGGTACTCTATGTGCCTTGTTTTTTCTAGGAATTTTTCAACAATGATTGCAGATTTTCCCACGGCGGCAATTGATTCAGATGTAACAGTCTCAAAACCTTCGCGCAATTCTTGATCGCTGGTAACCAGTCTGATTCCCCTGCCTCCACCGCCATAGACGGATTTTAGGAGAACCGGGTAACCAATTTCATTTGCGATTTTTTCTGCCTCCTCTGCGGTATCTACCAGCCCCGGGCTTCCAGGTACTGTAGGAACCTGTGCCTTTAGCATTGCAGCTTTGCATTCCATTTTGTCTCCACACAAATTCATTGAATCAGCGGAAGGACCGATGAAGTTGATTCTGTTTTGCTCACAAAGCCTTGCAAAGTCATCGTTTTCAGAAAGGAAGCCATAGCCCGGATGTACTGCATCAGCACCGGATGACAGCATCACTTCAAGGATTTTTTCCTGGTTAAGGTATGATTTTGCAGGAGCGGCCTCCCCGATATGGTAGGATTCGTCTGCCTTCTTTACGTGTAAGGAATTAAAGTCCTCATCAGAATAAACCGCAGCGGTTTTGATGCCCAATGCATTGCATGTCCTAATTACCCTAAGTGCAATCTCTCCCCTGTTGGCAATTAGTACTTTCTTGATCATCGTCAGTCACAAATTGATGTTTCCATGCTTTTTAGGAAGTTGTTTTTCCCGCTTGTTTGCAAGCATCCTTAGCGCCTTAATCAGCATGGGCCTGGTTTCGGCAGGGTCAATTACACTGTCAACGGTTCCATGTGATGCCGCAACATATGGATTCTCAAACTTTTCAGTAAATTCATCCATCAGCTGTTTCTTCAGAGCCTCGGGATTATCGGCAGATGCTATTTCCTTGCGATTTATAATTTTTACAGCTGCCTCCCCGCCAAGCACGGCACAACGCGCAGTAGGCCATGCATAATTAACGTCGGTCCTCAGATTTTTGCTTCCCATTGCAATGTATGCGCCGCCATAAGCCTTTCCAATTACAAGTGTGATTTTTGGAACGGTTGCCTCACAATATGCATAGAGCAGTTTGCTTCCATGTCTGATTATTCCGTTATGCTCCTGATTGGAACCTGGCATGTAACCTGGCGTATCTACCAGAGTTACAATAGGAATGTTAAAGGAATCACAGAATCTAATGAAGCGTGCAGCCTTGTTTGACGAGTCAATGTCAAGTGCGCCTGCAAGATGCATCGGATTGTTTGCGACAATTCCAGCTACCTGTCCGTCCATTCTTGCATAACCAACAACAATATTTGGCGCAAACAGTTCATGGACTTCAAGGAATTCACGATTGTCAACAATTGAGACGATTATCTCTTTCATATCGTAAGGCTGTAATGGATTTTCCGGAATTATGTTAATCAGATTATTGTCTAGTCTGTTTGGATCATCATCGGATTTAATTTTTGGCGGCTCTTGGGAGTTGTTTTGCGGGATATACGAGATTATCTTCTTAATCTGATCCATGCATTTGTATTCATTCTGTGCAACAAAATGTGCAACACCGCTTTTTGAACCATGAGTCATTGCACCTCCAAGATCCTCAAATGAGATCTCTTCGCCTAAAACGGTCTTTACAACATCAGGTCCGGTTACAAACATGGTACCTGCCTTTTCAACCATTACGACAAAGTCAGTCATGGCCGGCGAGTAAACAGAACCGCCTGCAGAAGGACCGATGCTTGCTGTGATTTGTGGCACTATGCCTGATGCCAATTGATTATGATAGAATATGTCTGCAAATCCGTCAAGACTCATGATTCCTTCCTGAATCCTTGCACCCCCAGAGTCCATGATGCCTACAATTGGACATCCGGTTCTAATAGCATGATCCATTAGCTTGGTAATTTTTTTGGCACCCATTTGGCTGAGTGTTCCTCCTAGTACCGTAAAATCATAAGCAAATACGAAAATTTGCCTTCCGCTTACGGTCCCATAACCGCCAACCACGCCGTCAGTAAAGAATTTCTTCTTCTGCATGTCGTATTCGTGATAGTGATGGGTTACCATCGGATCAATCTCCGTAAAAGACCCCTCATCTAGCAAAAGACTGATCCTTTCCCTAGCAGTCAGCTTGCCTTTATCATGTTGAGCCCTAATTCTGTCCTGACCTCCGCCTTGAAGGGCAACATCATTTTTCTTTGAATAGCCTTCAAGTTTGTCAGAATGCATACCAGTAATGATGGATTTTGTTTTCCTATATTAATTTAGTTTGAAATGATCGCAAAGAAGATCATCGCCTGAAAAGATGTCGAGTCAGGCAGAAGACCTAGATCAAATGTTGATAATTGAAAACTTTTTCATGGTGGATTTTTGATACAGGCCAAAGGCACCGACTCTTTCGCTGCATTTCTTGCAGATACAGAACTGAGAGACATTGGGTATGTCGCAGCTATCCTGAAATTCGCACAGTTGACATCCGGCAGAATTCCCACACACCATGCATTGTAGTTCATCCGGCTCAGCACATCTTTCGTGTTTTACGCCAAGGCCTTTGGCCCAAAGGCCCGTTTCGTTTGCTTCAATTTTTTCATTACATACGATGCAGGTGCCAGAAAATTTCATTGTAATTTTTCTCCAGCTCATTTTAACAGACCAATCTCCTTCTCAATGACATCCCCAAACGCCTCTTCTAGCTCCAATTCAAGGAATTTATTTCTAATACAGAATAAGACAAAAGGCAGGCCGAATGTCACAAATGCGCTTGATGATACGTGCAACTTTTTGGCCATTACAGAAGAGAGGGATTTTATTTTTGTGCCATCCCAACGAATTCTGTTTAAAAGCGGCCAAGACAGATTGTATTGCGCATATCTGATCCTCTCATCGTTTTGATATAATTTAATCAGGATATCGTTAAGATATCTTAGCAATCGCCAATTTTGGGTTCGGATAATTCTCCCATAAAGAATGTCGGCATCAGAGATAATTTCCAAGTATTTTGCAAGCGTTTTGCTATCCAGATTGCTTGTGATTATGCTAGAATAAAACGCGTTGATTTTTTCATGTGGATCAATTTGCATCGAATACAAGACACTTCTTGCTTCATCAATTGACTTAGCTTTGAAGAATGCGTTAACGCCGGCCTCAACATCAATGTTTTCAAGGGTTATCTCGGTTTGTGGATTAAAACCTGTCACGTATGATTGGGTAAGATTAATCATTGAACGTACGTCTCCGCGTGATTTGTCAATGACTTTAACCAGCGAGCCGGGGCTCAGTGTTGCACCCTCTTTCTTTAAAATATTTTCCAAATAGAGACGAAGCAGCCGCGGAGGAATTTTTTTAAATTGAATTGTTTTTGCGTTTTTTTTGATACTTTTCATTTTGTCGCGGCCATCATCATTTGCGGCAAGAATTATCGGCACGGTCGGTTCTTTGAGAATTTCGGCCAAGGCGGCGGCTCCCCCGTAGTCACTCCTTCCATGAATTCCGTCTACCTCATCAACAAAGATCATCTGGGTGCCAAGTATGCTGACATTGCTCAAGACAGGAGCCAGAATCTCGTTTAGTCGGGATTTGCTGCGAACGTCGCTTGCATTAAGGCCGATCATGTCATATCCAAACTGCTTGGCCACAAGAAATGCCGTCGTAGTCTTGCCTGTCCCCGGGGGCCCTACAAGAAGTAACGGTTTGGTTCCCTTTTTCCATTTGGCAGACCATTCTAAAACTGCAGCCCGGGATTCCTCGTTTCCAACCAGATCAGAGATGTTCTGAGGCCGGTATTTTTCAGACCACATCAATTTTATCACTTTGGAAGGTTAGATTCAAACTCTGACCACTTGTTGGCCTTTTGTAATTGGTTGTACCAGTGTTGATTGTAATGATCCACTGTCAGGAATAAAAATTCTAAAAATTCTTTGTGTGAAAAATTATCCGGAAGTAGTTTAATTGCAAGTCTTGCATCCTGCAAATACAGATCTCCCTTTTCCAGGGTAACTTCAAATCCCTTTTTGACGTCACCGGACAATAATGTGTAATAAAGCGGCCAGGAAGGGATTTTTACAGAACCGTTTTTGATCGAGTCCTCGATTTCGTTTCCACATCCGACGCCCTCAGCAGCTCGTGCCATACCCAGGTAAAAAATTTCACCCAATGGTCTTTCACCTAATGCCATATTACGGCCGGCAGTCCCCATAACGGCACGGTATTTTTTGTAGGACAGTGTCATTTCTCCCTCGGTGATCCTGGTCGGTTTTGACTTTAGTTTCTCATCAATATACTGGCCAACTCTGGCATCTTTGAATCCCTCTTCAAATTCTTTTAAAACCTGATCGCCGCCTTTGGAGATCTTGTCACGAGCTAGCTTCAGAATGTATGGGTTCATCAGTTTGTAATCATCCAAATAATCCAGATCCTCATCCTTGTCAACGATTCTATCCATTGGTTCACTGAGATCAATTGCCAGTATGTGCCCTTCAACTACGTCCTGCCGTAATTGAGGATCGGCGCTTTTGGAATATTGAGCCGCGCCATCATACAATGCATTGAAAACAGGAAATGTCATTTTAACAAAGTTGGAATCCAATATTCTAAGAACCCTGTCCTTTAGGACATCAAGGCTTTCTAATTTTGATTTTACAGGCTCGATTTCTGAGGCATCCAGAATAATTCCAGTGGAACCGACCTCATCTGCAAAGGATTGTTGGGTAGAATTAGGATCAGTATCAGACTGGATCTCGTTTAAAAGGCCTTTGGCAAATCTGTCGACAAAGTTTGGAAATTCAGTCTCTGCCTCTTCTTTGTACTTGTTGAATTGTTTGAACCCTTTTGACTTGAATAAACTCTGTTTCATAATTTGTTTCCCAGGTTTTGTACTCATCAGGGATTCCTTACTAGTTACAGACTGGTCTTTGCCACTCACAAACGTTAGATATTGCATTGTTATTTATGCCTTCAAGGCAAAGATTTTCTTCACTTAAATTACGACTCTGGCAAAATGCAGCATGGAAGTAATTGAGATTTTACAAGAGGCATCTAAGAAAATTTATGAAAACGTAAAGGATCTTGCAGGAACAGAGAATGCCGCAGGAGATTTTGGGACGGGGGCAGGCGGAGATATTTCACGAAATATCGACATGGTTGCAGAGAAGACGGTTCTAGATCATCTAAGGGATATTAATTTTCCATGTGTTGTTTTAGGAGAGGAATGTGGCAGAATTGAGTTATCAGACAGGCCAAAGGGATTTGTAATTATGGATGCAATAGATGGCTCGGCAAATGCAGTTAGGGGAGTCCCTTTTTTCTGTAGTTCACTGGCATTTGCTACAGAAAACAGGCTTAGTTCAGTTACGGATGGGGTAGTAGCTAACCTTGCAAACGGGGATATGTACCGGGCATCTAAAGGGAGGGGTGCCTTTTTTAACGATGAAGAAATTCGGGTGCATAATCAGGATCCCATCTACAAAATTGTTGGCATTAATACGTCAGGCGCACCAATTGAGCTGATGAAAAAATTGCATCCAATTTTTGAGAATCACAATCACACCCGACATTTTGGAGCAAATGCGTTGGAGATGGCCATGTTTGCCAGGGGGCTGATGGATGTCTTTATAGATTTGAGGGATAAAATCAGAATTCAGGATGTCGCGGCAGGATACCTGATTGTAAAGGAGGCAGGAGGACTGCTGCTGGATGCTGACCTCAAGTCACTGGATGCGGATTTGAGTTATGATACCAGAGTCTCCTTTATTGCTGCGGCAAACCAGCAAATTCTTGATGAAATAATGCAGCAGATCAGTCAATGATAAAACCAAGATTTTAGATTTTCAGAGGGGCCGGTCAATCTTGAAGTTTGAATTTTTTGAGCACTCCACAGGGGAAATATATTTATCCAAAGCTAGAAGAAAACGTCTTGTATGGTATCAGAGGCCAAGGCAAAGATTGTGTATACTGAATTACTCAAAGAAGATCTTGTAATAATTAGACTGGTGCCTGAAACCGGAATGCCAGAATACAAAACAGGTCAGTTTTTGACAATCGGTGTTCCAATACCGGCAGAGAAAAAAATTGTAAGAAGGGCATACTCAATTGCATCACATCCGGAAAACAGGGATTACTTTGAGTTTGTAATTAGATGGGTAAGAAAGCCGTTACCAGGCCGTGTTACAACAGAATTATTCTACGCAAATGTTGGTGACGAGGTATGGCTTGGGGATCCCACCGGGACAGCACTGCAGATTAGCGACAAATTACACGATGGGAAGCCAGATAACAGGCGGGTCATTTGTGTCGGTGGAGGAACCGGAATTGCGCCGTTTGTCGCCTTTGCAAAGCATTTCCACGACATAGGAGACAAGAGAGAGATCATGGTTTTGCATGGTGCAAGTTATGTTGACGAACTAAGCTACAAGAGACTGTTTACAGATCTTGAAATGGAGAGTGATAAAGTTGGCAGGGATAAGTGGAATTTTAGGTATAGGGCAGCTATCAGCAGACCAAAAGAGTTCTTCAATAGGGCTTGGAAAGGACACACAGGCAGAGTCGAGTCATTTTTCAAGCCTGATAAAAAAACCGGATTATCACCAGTAGAAGAGATAGTAGGCGAGGAGATCACGCCGGAGAATACGATTATCTACATTTGCGGATATCAAGGAACCATTGATGGCGTGATTGATTCCCTGGGTTCAAAAGGTTTTGTCACAGAACATGAAAAGAAACCTGACGGAAGTTTTGGAATCAAATTCGAGTCATACGGATAAAAAAATTATTTCCAAGTTTGCAAACCCATTCTAAAGCATTTCAATACGTTATCGGTAGCCGGTAAAGTCGTCCCCGGTATTCTCAGCAGGCAATCGGTCAAGCCACGCACGATGTCATACCATCTTGATCCGACGATCTAAAAGGGATCAGGTCCGCACCATCACAGGAAAACCCAGTGATCAAGTCGCTGCGCGACTAGATCACCATGACGACCTCAGGGAACCGCAAGAAGTGCAGAACCATCAACTAGCAGAGAGAGCGTGTGTGTGCGTGCAGATACAGGACCTGACAAAGCAGGACAGGGACCTGGCGCGGCGCATCGCGTACTACGAGGCAATCAGTCAAGTCAGTTTTGACAATTTCAATCATTATACGAGATTTATCAAATTATTGAAAAATATACAGTATGCAAGCATGAGCTCTCATTTTTTACAAATTCTTTCATCCGGCTAGACCGGTTACAGCACGGAACGGCACGGAATTGCTTTTCCAGAGAGGACGTTATGCAATTCATCCCAAAGAAACAGCAAAAAATTAGGCATCCAGTTTTCTCATTCTTAATGACAATACCGGTAATTCTTTTGCGATAATTTTTTCCACAGCAGGAACAATTCCAGCTCGAGCTTTGACGCTTTCTTCAAATATTTCGGAGATTTGATCCCTGAATAACAGTTTAATTCCAGGCAATGAGGTAATGTCTTCGGCCACAGCTCTTGGTTCGGACAGATCTAAAATTAGCGTTCCTTTTGTTTTTTCCTCCATTACTAACCTAATGATCTCACGAGTTATCAAAAAGTAATCTGCCGTGGTTGCAACAAAAACGATGTCATACTTGTCGAAACTTGCCAGTACGTCAGGAAATTCAACAGGATTGCCGCCTAACAGGGTTGTAAAACCCGTTGCACGCCCCAAAGTCCTGCTAGTTACATCGTATTTTACGCCCCTGGAATTCAGAGTTTTGGCAACCATTGCTGCCGATTCGCCGGTGCCCATCAGCAAAATTTTCTTTTTATCGTCCAATCCGGCTTTTTCATCAACCAAATTTACTGCAATATCGCCCAACGAGATTACATCATTAGCGATTCCGGTGGTATCCCTCATTCTTGTGGCCAATCGGATGACGCTTTCAAACAGTTTATTGAGAATTTTTCCAGAATTGCCAGTACTTTTTGCATTCTCCAGCGATTGGACAATCTCATCGAAAACCTCCTGCTTGCCAACAACAAAAGAATCGATTCCAGATGCCAGTCTTAACAGATGAAGGTATACGTCATCACCCTTGTAAACTTCCAAGGTCTGATCAAAATGATCAATATCGATTTGTTCCAATGCAGACAGGGATACCCAAGTTTCTTTTACCTGGTTTAAGACAAGCGCTTTTCCTTCAGCTCTTCTCGCATCAGGAGTATCATCAGTTTCTATGTTGCTTACGGTAAAAATTTCAACCCTGCTTGCAGTTTGAATAATTATGCATTCGTCTACCCCGTTAATTTTTTTAAATTCCTCACAAGCAACATTCACATCTTTGAAAGTAAATTTAGACAATGTATGCAAAGGAATATTCTTAAATGTGACTCTAGCATTCATCACATCAAATTGAACCTCCCCCATTTACGCCACCATCAAGCCTTAATTTTTTCTCGTCCGCCTTTTGCTGTTCGGAAAACATTCATTCCAATATAGTAATTCTCATGCAGGGATTCCAAGTAAATTATCTTATCCTCAGCATCGGCAATTTCCCTCCCAGTAGATTCTGGATTATTTTTCAGATCTGCAAGGCTTTGCCTGGCCTCTTCTAAAAATCTGCCAACCCCACGTTCATAATTTGAGACCCCTCCAAATTCAGGACTTAGTACGTGCCGGGGATTGTATTTAGGAGTTTGATCTTGGGGAATTTCAGCTTGCCTTGTAAGTGATTCTTGTTGATCAGCAGTAAGTATGGGTCGTGGGAATCTGTCCTCTTTTTCTAGCCAAAATTCAGGTTCGCCCATTTCACGTCTAAAGATTTCTTCGCCCTGTCTCTTAAAGGTATAATCAGGTGCTTTTGTTGCATCTGCCTTTACTTCGGCTGCAATTGCCTTGTATTCTGCCTCAGCTGCCGCCTCAGCTTTGGCTTTTGCAATTTCAGCTTTTGCCAATGCCTCCTTGACAGCACTTTCAGCTTCTTCAGCAGCTTTTGTAGCTGCGTCAGCTCTTACGGATGCCTCCTCAGCCGTTTTCTCAGAAGATGAGTCATCAGTGGGTTCTGCTTCCACATCAGATCCTTTTTTCGCTTCAGACATCAAAAATTTACTCAAATTGCCTGAATTTTAATATTCTTGTAATGCGTTTGAAGAATTCGCTTTGTGACACCGCATATTAAAAACTGCCAACGGAAAGATCCTCATGATGCATAAAAACAAAGGTGCCACGTGCAGGATTTGAAAAATTTGTTTGGTGTTCCTGCCGCCGATTTTAAGTTATTTACGCCCCTTGGCCAATGCAAGTTTTGGTTTTACGAACTTTGAGACCGTTTTTTTTTTGTTGCAAAGATCGATTGGCCTTAATTTGTCCAGATATCAGCCTCATTGTGTTCGCTTTGATATCTTGGCATGATTCGGATCTAGATCCTCCCAGACTACATCGTAGCCCATCTTGGATAGCAGATCGGCATGACACGGATCAGGGATTTTTTGCGATGCAAGTATCTTGCATGCTTCGGCAAACTTGGAAATTCCTGCAATCCCAGATTCTAGTGAATTGATCATATTTTTGGAGATCAGATACCCTCCTGCCACAACATAGTCATCAGGATAACTAGTCAAAAGAATCTTCAGTGCGGCGCCATCAGGCAGGGAATTTTCCAAGGCAACCTGTCTTACAGAAATCAGGTCCAAATTTTTTTCATCAAGTTTTATTTTGGCACAACTTTTTTCTTCAATTATCTCGGCATCAATCTTTTTTAAATGCTCCAAAACAGGCTTGATTGAAACGTCCTTTTGGAAGGTAAAAACCCTGTCCTTGGAAATTGTCTGAATCTGAGACGAACATGCCAATTCGGAATTGACTGCCACCAATAGATCCACATTTCTTTTCTCGCCATTTAACAACACCCTTAGTTTGGCGGTCTTTCTCTCAAGATATTCCCTTGTCCAAAAGCCCACAATTTCAAAATATACTTTTCTTCCGAATCTTTCAAAAAGAAAATCAGGAATCATGGCCTTGCCATCTATTATCAATGGATCAGGTTCCCTAGAAATTTTCCATCCAAACCTGTCGTTTTGATCAAAGTGATGGCTGAATCTCTTTGCAAATGCATCTTCTGTAGAACTGTCATAAACGTAATCATCGTCGCTTGGAAACGGCGAGTCCACTGTTGATCGAAGGAATCCCTTCGTACTTTCATTTGATAATTCAAATGAATAGATCTTTTGCCCGTCATCTGTTTTTTTCACGATGGAGCCACTGATTTTCCAGACAGGCGTGCCCACAATTGACGGCAGTATCTTGGCCATTGATGTGCCATATCTGTCAGTCATTTTGAAAAGGCTAAGCGGTCCTTCCAAAACGCACTTGATAGAGTTCTCTTCTTTATCGGAGTTGTCCTTTGCATGATATTCCAGTGCATACATCAGGCCGTACCTTTTGATGTTACGCAAAACTTGTTTCCAGTGCAGCCCCCCTTTTATATAAAATTCTAGCTTTGTGCATTTGAAAAGCAGTGTCTGAAACAGCGAGAGATTATACCACAAGATCAGATCTTTGGGATTGATAACATCAAACTGTTCAAGTATCAGATTCTCATCCTTATCACTCCACATTATGGTTTCAATGTCTCTGGGCAAGACATGCAACTGATCTGCAACATTTTGTATGATGCCTTGTCTCTGAGAGTCAGACAAGGCCCAGCCCTGCTTTGATGATTCCTCAAACAATTTCCGTCTTATGAGCACAGGAGTCGCATTGGATGAAGTCGCATTGGATTGTACAAAAATGGAGCGTCGCTCTAACAGCGTAAGAAATCCGCGTACTAGTTTGTAATCATATTCAGATTCAAGGGATCCTATCTTTTGGAACAAATCCCCTTTGCATTGTCTGTCTTTTTGCGCATTTGTAAAAAATATAATGAGTTTGTTGGCAAGCTCATGGTCGGTACCATTGCCAAAATCAGCAGTACAGAACAAGGGAGTAATCGTGCCCCGGCGAATGGCGGTACGCAGTAGTTCAGATGGGAGCATCAGCGCATGACTCCAGACATTTGCGTTGTTTTGTAATGCGTCATCTCTTTACTCCGTTGATGATGACAAATGGTTGCTGCCTGTGTCAGAATTTTGCCTAAGGGCAGTTATTCTTCTTGCACTGGTGTTCGTCTCCCGCGTATGCTTTGAGACTAGCTCAACTAATCTGGCTTTTCTCCCATCCTTTTTGGGTCTTAGAATCCTGCCCAACCTCTGTATTAGTTCCCGTCCACTGCCGGTTCCACTCATAATTATGCCCAATTCTGCATCCGGAACATCGACTCCCTCATCCAACACCCGCGAGGTGGCTATCGCGTTATATCTGCCAGACTTGAATCCTTCTAGGATGTCGCGCCTCTCACCTTTTACTGTCTTGTAGGTAATGTATGGAATCAAGAATCTATTTGAAAGTTCGTACACCATCTTGTTGTTTTGGGTAAAAATTATTGTCTTTGTGTTCTTGTTTTGTCGCAGTATCCTTTGCAATTCATCTATCTTTGATCTGCTATTTAGCGCAATCTCGCTTGCTTTGTTTCTTGCAAGCATTGCCTCTCTTGCGATCTTGTTTTTGTTTGACATCATGATCAGTCGCTTGAGATTATACATTGACGGAGTTGAAAATCCCAGTTGCCTGAGATTTGCCAGAAATTTTGCGTGATTGGTTTCATACTCCTCCTGTTCTCTTGGTGTCAGACTGACTTGGATTCGGTCAATGGTGTATTCTGCCAGGTGCCTTTGATTTGAAAGTTCTTGCGAGCCAAGACGGAACACGACTCCCCCGGTAAGATAAGGGATTAACTCATGTAGTTCATCCTCTCTTTCGATTGTGGCAGTCAGTCCCAATCTGTATGGCGCGATTAATTGTTCTGCAATTGATCGGTATCCGGGAGCCGGAAGATGGTGAACCTCATCGAAGATTACCAGTTTGAAGCGGTTTCCAATGGATGGTGCCTTGATATACGCAGAGTCATATGTTGCTATGGTGATTGCTTGCATGTCTTCTTCCCCGCCACCAAGTTTTCCAACAGAAATCTTTTGATTCAGATCATTATTGCCAGTAAGATGTTCGGAGATGTTCTCCTCCCATTGCTCCATCAAGTCGATTGTCGGAACCACCACCAATGTGGAGGCATTTACTGTCTGAATTGCACTGATTCCTACGGCTGTCTTTCCAGCACCGGTAGGCAGAACTATGCATCCTCTCATGGATGATTTTTTCCAATTTTTGATGGCCTGTTGTTGATAGTCACGCAATTCCAAACCTTTTATCTGAAACGTTGGGGAGGAGATGAGATCAGGCACGTGGTCAACAAAATCCAGATCACTGTTTACTAGGTATTCAATGATTTCGGAATAATTGACGCCGTAGGATCTAAGGGCCTTGGTCCTCTCATCGTATTTTGTATTTGGAATTCGAATTAGTTTGCTATTATCAATACGAATCGAGCCTTTTTCAAAGAACAGAGCAGGTTTTGATGTTGAATTTGATGGCAAATCCATATCTTTTTTTGTCGATATCATTATAATCATTGTTGTTAGTCGGTTATATTGCACAGGTTGACAAAAAATTAAACTTGAATCTCCTGTCGATATTGGATTCATTCAGATACTCTTCAATGCATCATGTTACAACATTTTACAACATGTCACAGTATTGTTGCAGTAATTAGATCGATTTTTGTATACATTCACTCGCTCTGTTGTACAAAAAGTCGTTCACCCCTTGTCCCGTAATCGGTTAAGTTAGGCTTGATAACTTCAACTAATCATGCAAAATCTAGCAAGTTATTGAAAAATATAGAATATGCAAGTTATGAACTCTCATTTT
>RKRY01000089.1 GCA_007571135.1 Candidatus Nitrosopumilus sp.
CAGAAAAGAAAAAAGCTGTTTTACAAACAATTCTCAAAAAGAGATTGCAGTCTATAATTCCGCTTAACCGGTGAGCCTGACGGCGTAACGGAATTGATTCAAAAGACAGTGTGACCTCATCAACAAGCATCGATCATCAGACTGTAATTTGATGGCCATTTGTGTCTTCAATTACCTCAAGGATGCCAAAAAGATTTTTGCAGATTCAATCTGTCTGATATGAGCACACATGTAATCGGTCAAGTCACATAAAGGAACTTGTAAAAAATGAGAGTTCATATCTTGCATATTCTATATTTTTCAATAACTTGCCAGATTTTGCATAATTGGTTGAAGTTATCAGACCTGACTTAACCGATTACGCACGCACACATTATCGAAAGAATGTGGTTGCAAGATACACAGCATAACCTATTGCCAGGCATACGCCCATAGTGCGCCTTATCATCTCTGTCTTAATTGCAATCAGGATGGACATGCTCAATAAAATCATGACTGCATAATCTACATAGACATCTGCGGAAATCGCTATTCCGCCTAGCGCCGCACCGACTCCCATAATCATCAAAATGTTGTAGATGTTGCTTCCAATTATATTTCCAATCCCGATATCGGTGTGTCCTTTTCTAATGGCTATGATCGATGTGATTAATTCGGGAAGTGAAGTCCCAATTGCAATTACAGTCAGACCAATAATTTTTTCAGATAAGCCAAACTCATTTGCTAAAATCACTGCGTTATCAGCTGTCAAAAACGCGCCAACATAAAGGAGACCCATTCCAAGTCCAATCAATCCTGCTGATTTTAGATGGAAATTATTTTTTTCAGTAACCTGTTCTTCCTTGGAATTTTTCTTACGCTGTTTTATTGTGTTCTTGAATACATAAGCTGCAAAGACACACAATCCCGTAAGCAACAAAATTCCATCATGTTGGGTTAACCTCCCATCAACAGAAATTGCAACAAGCAATAATGAGACACCTAGCATAATTGGAACTTCCTTTCTTAAAATGGGCTTTTGAACTGCAAGCGAAGCTAAAATTGCCGCAACACCTATTACCATTCCAACATTTGCGATATTACTGCCTACAATGTTTCCAAGAATGATTTCACCATGGCCACCGGTAGCGGCAGCTATGCTCACTGCCAATTCTGGAGTTGATGTGCCATATGCGACAACTGTCATGCCGATTACTAGAGTACTAATCCGAAACTTTTTTGCAACTGCCACCCCGCCACTGACTAACCAGTTACCTCCAAAACATAGCATTGCTAATCCGACCACCGTCAGGACGGCACTCAATATTACATCCACAAACAAATTTGGGAAATTGCTAGTTTAAAGTAAATGAGATGCCATAATTTTACAATTGTAACAATTCAAGCTTATTTCGAGCCTTTATCAGGCACAAAACAGGCCATTTTTGGCCCGGATCTCTCATCTTGATTCTGTGGGAAGAACAAATGATAATGATGAATCCGTGATTCTCAAATGATCGCATCTTGACTGCATGATGACCAAGAATATCTGCTAGGGTTTATGGTAATCGTACCTGGTAGCATGTTGCATAACCTGCCTAAATTAGGATAATCTTGGCCAAATATGGCTTTGAAAAGCAAGTTATGCAACAGACTAGTACCTGGGTTGCTTCTTTTTCGTTCAGCTACAACTGATTTCTTGGAACCAAATCCGATGCCAAATTTGTACGAGTTTGATGTTTTTGCAAAACATGGAGGTGGGGGAGAAGAGGAGGGAAGGAAGGAAAGAAGAAAGGCAAAGGAGGAAACATCTAGAGACAAAGGCAAACCTGCATAAAACAGCCACTGCACAACTTGTTTTTCAAAACCATTTTTGACCCGGTCCATCCAAATCTAGGCAAGTTGAAACAGGCTATCAGAATATACCGTATTTGCACATAAGGAATTTGTGGCAAGCTATTACCACTCCGTATTTAGGCACAAAATCATGTGTAAAAAAACTAGCTAGGAAGATCAATAAAGCTCAAGTTAAAGACTAATAAGGTACCGTACCATACCGTACAGCATGGTTCGCGCAAGACTGACATATGTGCCCTTGGAAGTAGCTGATCAACTCAAAGATTTCATAATAAAAAGAGACGAGCAAATACTAGGTGCGGTAAAGGCAAGAACAAAAGACTATAGTACACTCTCTTTGCTGAAACTACTGTATCAGCTTCGAGAAAATCCAATGACGTTCTCAGAATTGTATTTAAAATCAAAGATCAGAATGAAGAAGTCATTTTTGAACTACCTTCACTTGTGTGTGGATTACAACTTTGTACAAAAGGAAGCAATCGGTCCTAACGTGTTTTATTCAATTACCGACAAGGGACGAACCATGCTGAGCCTCTTCATGCAGAAAAACAGCTAACAAAAAGAGTACAAAATACTTAGTTAGCATAGTAATTAGATAGAAAAGTCGACGATAAGCATGCAACAAGAATTTCCGGATGCCCAAGTATTCGAAACAAGGAAAACAGAATTAAAGAATCCGATAATCTTTGCAGGATTTGTAGGGGCCGGCTTGGTAGGACCTGTTGCAATAAACCACATCATAGAGAAATTGGAAATGGAGGAGATCGCTGTAATGAGATCAAAGCACCTTCCGCCGTCAACTGTATTTATGAAGGGAAGACTTCGTCATCCATTTCGATTCTATGCAAATCCGGAAGGGACTGCCTGCGCAATAATATGCGAAATCACACTAAAGATGGAAGGACTATATTCGTTAGTATCTACAATTTTGGATTGGGCAGCAGAAAAAGGCTCAAAGGAAATAGTGATTTTAGATGGGGTCGCAAGTAATGAACATGATGATAAAGCGTACTGTGCAGCCGAAGAGGATCTTGTAAGAACGATGGCAGACAAGGACATAAGCATGATCCCACAGGGATTTATCACAGGAATTCCCGGAGGCATACTAAATGAGTGTCTGGTAAGGGAGATCCAGGGCCTGACATTGCTGGCAAAAGCAAACAAGGTGGCCCCGGATTCAGGCGCCGCCGCAACCCTGATTGAGGCACTAAACCGTTTTTATGAAATGGATATTGACACTACAGAACTACAAGAGGAAAAAGACCGAATCCATTCGGAATTTAGCGAATTGTCTCAAAAGTATGTGGAACATAGAGAAGAGATAGCCGGCATGTATATGTGATCAAACAGGCAAGCAAATTCTTTTATTCAAAGCAGGTGCGCATCAAGCATGGCTCTTACATACAAAAAAGCAGGCGTAGATATCCCAAAAATCAGACAGAGCCAAATGGAAATTGGAAGGCTGATTGCATCGACTCACAAACTGCAGAAAAAGGCAAAGATTGCGCATGGTTTTGGGCATTATGCCGGAATAGTGGAGGTTACGGGGGGGAAACTTTTGGCAACACATACAGACGGAGTTGGAACCAAGGTTGTAATTGCAAACCTGATGAAAAAATACGACACAATAGGGATTGACTGCGTTGCAATGAACGTAAATGATATAATATGCATTGGCGCAACGCCGATATCGTTTGTAGATTACATTGCAGCGAACAAAAATGATCAACAGATAATCAAAAAAATTGTAGAGGGATTGGTTACAGGCGCAAAAAAATCCGCAATGCCAATAGTGGGCGGGGAAACTGCAATAATGCCAGATGTGATTGAGGGCAAGGGGTTTGCATTTGACCTGGCAGGAATGGTTGTAGGATTAGTTGAAAAGAGGAAAAAGATGGTGCTAGGCAACAAGATCAGGATAGGAGATGCGATCATTGGGGCAAAAAGCACAGGCATCCATTCAAACGGATATTCTTTGGCAAGAAAAGCCATACTTGGAAAATACTCTGTCAAAGACAAAGTAAGGGGGGTTGGTAGAATTGGAGATGCGTTGCTACAACCTACTCAAATCTACACAAACCCTGTTTTGGAGATAATTGACAAATGCAAAGTCAACGGTTTGGCACACATCACGGGAGGGGCATTTGCCAAGCTTTTACGCCTAAAACAGATAGGGTATGAGATAGACTCACTACCAAAGATCCCGCCAATAATGGGTCTTGTAGAAGAACAGGGAGTAAAGTCCGAAGAGATGTATAAGACATTTAATATGGGTGTGGGATTCTGTGTCGTAGCACCAAAGGATCAGGTTATGCATATCAAGACAATCTTCAAAAAGCATAAGATCATAAGCCAAGAGATAGGACAGATAATATCAAAAAAGGGCGTTTTTGTAAACTCTATAAAAATAGCTTGATGATTATGTTGGGAAGCAAAGTCGTAAGTGTGCTGTGAACATAAACAGACCATGCCCAAAGAC
>RKRY01000040.1 GCA_007571135.1 Candidatus Nitrosopumilus sp.
AGCCAAATGTCTACAAGAAAAGCAAAAAATGACCCAAGTCCGTGTTGGCTCAGTCCTCTGTTTGACCAACATTTCTGACATGTGATTTTCAGATTTGCAATTTCAAGCTCTGAGTTTATGTGTGTTTTAGTAGCATGTTGCATAACCTGCCTAAATTAGGATAATCTTGGCCAAATATGGCTTTGAAAAGCAAGTTATGCAACAGACTATGTTTTAGACTTGATTCTGTTACCAAGGAGTGCCGATGCAGCATGGCCAACCTTTTTTGCTTCAATCTTTTTGTCATTGTTTTTGTTGATCGGCAGGGTCGCGCAACCCCTTGCATGTCTTCAAATCAGTAGGACCTAATTGTCGTGCAATAGACAGGGAATTTTTGGGATAGTGTTATTATACATGACAGATTCAGAGAGACATGCAATATTTTCAAGCCGTTCAGAAGGGAAAACAACGCGCTGCCAAATCACAAATGAAAATGTTTGATCTGGCCGGATTTGCAATGCTAACTCTTACTACAAAAAAGGTTGACGGTGGCTTTCAGCCGGTTGGGGAGGAAGAACTAACTGCAGTGATCAACTCTCCTGACGGGTATGTTGCAATCATAGTAGACAGTGACGGATTCACCAAGGCACAGTCAAAGGCTGTAGAAAGAGGGGAGGCACTATCAATTTTCAAAAAATTACGAGAATCCGGCATGGATGAGTATCCCGGCAAAGAGATCCAGATTTGGTCTGAATCAAGGCCTACGGTTCAAAACGATGACACTCTTGAGGGTTAACGTGAAGGCAGGATAATTTCTGTACCAACATCGCTTCCATTAATCGCTTTTTCAATAGTTTTCGGATTGGCTTTTAGAATTATGGTCTTAATTTTTGAGCGTTCAATAATTTTTAGGGCAACGATATCCATCAGGTCGTAACCCCCGGCCACCGAATCCTCGTGAACCAGCATATTTTTAAGATTCTTCAGGTCGATTCGTTTGAACCTTTTGGCCTTTTTGAATTTGTTAGGATCCATGTCATACACGCCATCAACGTCAGTTGCATTAAGAAACTGTTCAGCTTTGACCTTCTCGGCGATCAAGGCGGCAGTCCCATTTGTACTCTGTCCGGGGTGCAGCCCCCCTGCCACCACAATCAATCCGTCATCGACGGCATGTCTTACCTCTTGGAGGGTGGTTGGCGGATGGGCATACGCCTTATTTTTTAGGGCATAGATCAGCAGTTTTGCATTCAGTCTAGAGATCTCAATTCCCAACTCATCTAGCGTAGACTCGTCTGCTCCAGAAGAGCGCGCATGTGAGATATAGTGTCGGGCGACATTTCCCCCTCCGGCAATCACGATTGGCTGGCAGACCTTGTTGATCTTTACCAAAAATTGCGCATAGTCCTTTAGAACCTTGACATTATCCATTCCAAAGACCCTGCCGGATAGTTTTATCACAATTCGTTTTTTCATTTCAACTAGCCAAGTATCGATTTTGCGGCAATTTCAACTTTTTTTCTATTCTTCTGATGGGTATAGACCCTAAGGATGTTCATAAACCCAGAGATTGCCGAGATGAACGGGGCTTCAGAGATGGGCATCTCCTGGACCTTGGATCTTCGGTTTTCGCCGGTGGTTAGGAATATAGACTTTGATTCATTTTTTGTAGGAGCCAACGGAATTGAAGGGGTTACAGAGCTGTCTACAAAGATTTCATCTTCGTTAACTTTGGATCTTTTTGAGATTTCATCACGAATCTCGTTTACACTGTTGCCTTTCAAGTTGCCAGGACCTGTTAAGATTCTCTCATAGACGCATTTGAGTAGTCTGCGATTCTGATAATCTGTAGCAAGCTCTCTGGCACGCTTTAATTTAGGCAGTTTTGAGGAGATCAGGGCGGACAATACATATTCGTCAGTTATCTTTACAAACTCATCCAGATTAAAATTGGAAAAACCAAATTCGTCATCAGACAATCTTAGAGCTTCAAGCAGCATCATCTCTGCAGCCCGCACAGTCTTATGAAAATATACTGCCTTGAACATTTGGTACCGTGAATACATCATGGATTCAAAGGAGTAGATTGCAGAGCGCTCTAACGCCAGCCTCCTCTTGTGAACATCAAATGATTGCGTAATCCTTTTGTGATCGACCTTGGCGTGTTCGACTCCCGTAAAGTATCCGTCTCTAAGCAGATAATCCATCATATCTGCGCTTAACACACCTGAGATGATCTCGTTTAGATACGGGAATCTTGATTCGCCAAACGCAATTTTTGCCACAAGTTTTTTGTCAAATCCTGTTTTTGATAGGATGTCACCGATATCTGACTGTAAAATGATTTTTTTACCATAATCCTCATGGGAAATCCTTTTCTCCTGAATGATTTCTTCAAAAAGGTGGGAGAAAGGTCCGTGTCCGATGTCATGTAACAAGGCAGACAGCCGTAGGACTTTGACATCATTTGAATTCACATATCCTTTTTCACTTAGAACGGAACCAGCTTGGCTGGCAATGTACATTACTCCTAGGGAATGCTCAAACCTTGTATGTTGTGCTGACGGGTATGCCAGATGCGCCCCTGAGAGCTGCCTGATCCTTCTTAACCGCTGAAAAGTTGGGCTTTCAATTATTGGCAGTTCATAGTCATATACTCTGATAAAATCGTGTATGGGATCAATTATGTCAAGATAGTCGTTTTTCATAGCCTCATCTTCTTGGATAATGCTTTTAGAATTTCTTCATGAACTTGATCTTTTGGTTTTGTGGCATCGATTATCTTCCATCGTTTTTTCTTTGCAACCTTTCTGTAGATTTTTGAGATCTTTCTTGAAAATTCTTCGTTTCTTTCAAACCTGTCTCGATTGGTTTTTTGCCTTCGGAACGATTCCCTTTGAGGGATGTCAAGCAAAATGACCAAGTCTGCCTTTGGAAGTCCATCATCTAGGTTTTCAAGCCACTGTGGCTTCATTCCATTTGCAGTCCCGTAAACGAGGTTTGAGTGGTAGTATCTGTTCATTATTAGGACAGAATTTTTTTCCTGAGCAGATGTGATTTCTCGTAATTTTTCCCATCTATTTGCCGACAAAAGGCAATGAATTGCTTGTGGTGGGAATTTTCTTTTGCCGCCAAGATATCTTCTGATCTCTTTTCCTATCGGGGTTCCGTAATCAGGAAAATGAAACAATCTTGTTTTGATTTTTCTTCTTTTAAGTGCCCTTTCAAGCATCGCTGACTGGGTCAGTTTTCCTGCCTGATCGCCGCCTTCTATTGCAATTATCATAAGTCATAGAATCAGGGCAATCGATTGATTAAAAATCTATCAAGAGGCGTTTGTTGCACGCTCTCTCAGGAAGGCATTCGAATCTAAGGCAGTCGCTTGACGCATCCGGGTGCAAGTAGCCTGTAATGACACTGCTGTTTCTCAGGATACGCAATGACAGACGAGAAAAAAGTTGAGGAACGGATAAGCAATGGAAAATCCAAGAAGGAGGCAAGCAAGCAAATCCAAGACATTATCGCAGTCTCTTCATGTTTGATTTTGTTGTTCTGGGAAATCTGTTCTTATACAGGCCAAAAACCTCCCTGTTGCAAACCTTGTCTTGCAGGTACTGCTGTGTCTTTGACACCATAAATCCTGAATTCATCATGTTGGGGAATACGGCATCCGGTTCCGTTGGACCTAGATAATTCCTGATGTCTCTTGCGCCATTTCCCCTCTGCACAAACTGTTATGATCTTTCCTGTCATCAACTATCTGCATAATCTGAAATGTCCCCCATGACATCTGTGAATTAGATGCTCATACGAAATCGTTGCCAATTCTGTTGCGGACCATTTAGGCGCTTTACTGAATCAGTACATTTGTGATTTGGCCTCCATCCTATTATGCCTGCTTTGTGTCAGTATGGTTCTGTGTGTGATGCTTCTGAATTTGTCAGCATGTGGCAGATTATCTCAAGTATCTGCAACAAAACAAGGTTTGTAGTGGGAGGTTTCTTTGCATGCTCAAAAACTTACTTGCAAGAACAACAAGAATCAAATATGAAAGATATTATGACACTGCCTTGAGCTTGCTTACTTGTCACCATCTCTGATGTCTTGGAGAGTACCAGGATGTGTTGTTTTTTGTTTTTGTGTTGAGCAGAAAGGATGCTTTTTGTTACTTTGATCATATAGTCAGATGACGCTATTGTCTGGAACGCGATAATATATGGTGTAAGTTGGCGTAGTGTCTAGGCTAGATATTCACTTATCTTGATGGGCCTAGCCTAGCCGCTCTCCAACATCTTTTTCATGGATCCCCTCATCTCCTCCATGCTCTCG
>RKRY01000111.1 GCA_007571135.1 Candidatus Nitrosopumilus sp.
CGTTTTTGTGATCGGTGCGGCCCAAAGCGGTCTCTTCTCAGCGGTCTGACACCCGGGCGAAATGATTTTGTTACAATACAAACGATTGAATTATATACACAAAAATTTTTGCTGGACATGGAAAATGCAAACCTGACTGGATGATGCTGTAGTTGGGAATTTGTGTGATGATCCTGTAACTGCATCATGCTGTTGTTAGTTGCTTGGTGTATTAAGTTTTTTTACAATCAAATTTTGTCCGGGATTGCATGAAACAACCATCCAACTTTTTTCCTTTGAGAATATCATCAAAAAGTATAACCAACGCATTGGAGTTTGTTGGAGATGTCTCACATGCCTACAAACACTGTTTTTCTATGCGTACAATTCCAAGCTAGTAAATTCTTACGAATCGTCAAAACGTTGGCTATCCAACAACCATCCAATTTTCCATGTAATGTTGTTGAGAAATTTGCTTGATTCTAAATGATGGGAAAATTCTGCCATCTTTACCGTGATATAATATTACTAATATGATAATCCTGGAAAATATGCCATTGGACTGCATTGTTGCTAATCTTATATCTCCCCATTCCAAATTACCTTTTCTGCCTGTTTCTTCTCTTCTTTTATTCTTCTTGCTTTTTTAATCCTCCTTGCATATGTCATAACTATCCCTGCCAATCCTATGATTGGCTTTGTTTTGGCATTGTCTCCAAGCACAAGTTTGAGACTTGCAACCATCCCTTTTCTTTCTTTTTCTGTAAGGTCTTCGATGTTTGGAAACAAAGATGACATAAGAGAATCTGTGACTGTTGCAATGTTGTCACAGTCTTCATCTGTAATGGTCTCTGGTTCTTTGCTGGATTTGGGAGACATTTTCGTTGGATCTTTTTCTGTGTCTTTGGATGTCTTATCTACTTGTACGGGTTTTGATTTTATCACCACATCTAACTTGTCACTGTATTTCTTTGTCTGAATGCGTGGAAAGAAATCCCCTACATCCAGACCATTCTTTTTAATTAGCTGCTTTAACTCCCTGTTGAAGATTGAGGCAACGCTGTCCCTATTTGCCTTATGCTCATCTGCTATTGCTCTTATCTGGTTGGCTTTTTCTCTAGGGTTTGCAACCTGCATCAGGTCATCTATTCCATTCAAATGCCCACGGATTGCATCACTTAGAGACTCGTTTGCCATTTAGTACGACTCCCCGTTTTGATACACCGAATAACCTGATCTCATTCTGATATATACTAGTAGACTTTTAATATAAGTCTACTATTTTCTATGTTATGGATGAAAAACTGACCATATTTGATAAAAAGATATTGGATTTTCTCAAGGGTCATTATAACCAGCAGTTCTCAATTGGAAAGCAGACAAAGATCGAGACCAAAAGGCTTTCCAAGGCAAAAAACGATATCATAGCAAGAATAACAAATTCCATGAATGCCTTTGCAATGTTGTCTGAGATAATCAGAATATCAAACACAACACCAAATCGAGCCCAGTCATCAAATGATGAGATCAAATACATCAGAGAGAACTACTCAAATCTGCCAGGCAACATAATAAGATCCACCCTCAGCTTTGACCTGGTCGGTGAAGAGTACATTTTGCAGCATTTCAAGGGCATGCAGAGGGATCTTGCCAAAGATGTCTTTAGTCTGGGCAAGATGCAAAGTTTGCTTGATGCCATCTTTGTGTTTCATCCGCAAGCAGTGTTGTCGCAATCAGTTGGAGATTCCATGAGATACAGATCCACAAAAGAAATTGATGAACACCAATACAAAGACTCTCATAAAAAATACTATCGGGACATGGCAGGAATGCTGGTGGAATGTGGAATCAGGGAGATAAAAAAGAACCTTCATCCGGAAAATGACAAGTCACTGATCAACAATCTGGACTTTACCGTCAACATGATAAAGAGGCTGGATTACCATGTGGAGAAAATCGAGCAAGAAAAGACAGACCAATAACAACATATCCAAAATGATCATTGTTCTTGATCAGAATTCCAACTATACAAACAATCCAATAAACTCCATGTTTGGATAAAATGTAATGTGGGCTTGATTTAGCGAATCTCGATCTTGTGCATTATCTTTCTAAATTCCTTAAACATCTCCTTTGTTGTAGGAGTAAAATAAACTCCGTCAAGACCGTTCTTGTGTCCTAGCAGTTTTTCTGCAATGTTATGATTTACTGAATTGTCAAGCTTGAGGATGGTGTTAAATCGTTTCCTGAATCCGTGATCTACCTGTACGTCATAACGATTGCCATGCTTGTGTTCTCTTATGCCGGTTTTTAATACCATTCTATACACAACACTTCTTGCACCGCTCCATCCAAGTTGTCTTGTAATGTTTTTTTCTGTTGCAAAAATTGGCGTATTATTATCGAATGTTTCTTGATTTTCTCTTCGGTACTCATGGTATGCATTTAACAATCTTGATGCCTGTGGAGTAAGAAATGTCCAGTATTCTTCTATGTGTCCCGCATACAATAGTACTGCATAGCAATCACTTGGCATCTTTTTCATATGTCTGATTAGTAATGGATGATCAAAAACCCCTATTCTCGCACCAGTCGATGCAAGAAAATGAATCAATGCCTTGTCTCTGATGCTTTTTGCATTGTGCAAAATCTCCTTGACTTCTTTTGTTGTGTATGCCCTCAAGCTGGGCGCCTTTTGCTTTTGTGGAAACATCTTGTAGATTATGTCCCAGTTGAGATTGATTCTGTTCATTACAAAAAAATGCTTTATTCCTCTAAACTTTGATGGCATGGAATTGGGGTTTGCAGTATGCCTCAAGTGTAGGAGATAGTCTTCTAACATAATCTGCAAATCATTTGTGGAAAACTCTAATAGCTGGCTCTCATCATGTATGCCGATAAATCTTTTGAATTGATTGAGATGTGATGTGTAGTTTTGTTTTGTATATTTGGATCTTATTGACTTTTCAAATAGGACCATGCTTCTTTGATGTGCGGGAGTGATCAAGTATTGCTTGCTTGAAAAATTTCTATTTTTGTTGATATGTTAGGTTTTTTGCAGATACTATGTTATCAATTTATTTTTGTAATCATCAACAAATCTCTCTCTGGATATGTTGACATCAGACAGTATTCCGTATTGAGTTCCAATTGGCATCACCTTGTTTCCTACAGGTATGGTTGTAAACATACTTTTATTCCTTAATGTAGCATGACTTCCCTTTCTTCTGGTAATGACAAATCCTTTTCGTTGCAAATATCTTATCATTTGATTTCCTGATACCTTTGGTATCCTTGACATTATTGCTCTGTTATGAGCATGTTAAAGTCTGTTGGACTCCCACTTTCTTCAGCTGCAAGTTCTACTGCTTCTTTCATGTTCTCCATTATCTCACCAAACGTGTTTCCTTCTGAGTTTGCATGAAGCTCATCACATCTTCCGGCAAATCTGTCTTCTTCAAGATCCTTGGTTATGATAACCGTGTATGTCTTTTTTTGTATGATTGTGCTCATAATGTTGATAGTTTCAAAAGTGTTAAAAATATTGCTGATACGATGCGTGCCTTTATGAGTATAAACAAATCATAAATTGCGTCAACTCCCGACAGGATTGACGCAATCCTTTTCTGCTCGGGGAGTGGCGGTATAGGAAAATGAAAGCTTACAAAATCTTTCTGATAAAGATGGTTAATCGTAGAACCAGTTTTAAGTCTATTCAAAAATTTGATAAAATATACTGAATTTAGAACGTAAAAGAAGAAAAAAGGAAAATATTCCTCATGTAAAGGACGAACAACAAACACACCACTGTTCAATGTTGCGGGTTTTGGTAGTGTATCAATACATGCAATTTTTCCTATAGTTCCATCTTTAGTGACTAAAACATCTCCTTTTGTTAATTGAATGTAGAGATCTTGTTCAAATCTTTGTTTAGTAACATATACACAATTTTCCCAATCAATTTTCCCATCTTTAAAATCAGTTCCAGTTACAAGAAAATATTTTCCTTTTTGTAAATACTCCGCAGTTGTCAATCCTTGCCATCCAATTCTTCCTTTTAGAATAGAATTTTCTCCGAGTTTTTCCCAATTCCACTCCTCTGGGATCTCGATCTCCTTCCCAAACATCCATGAAACTTTCTTGAATTTGGTATGTCCCATTCCTCTTGTCAAAAGCTTCTGCATCAGTCCTCTCTTCAGCCTTTCAGTCTTCTTTATGATCTCTCCCGTACTCTGTATTAATGCATCAATCCCTGATAGGATTGACGCAATCCTGGCTTGTTCTGATAGCATAGGAAGGG
>RKRY01000014.1 GCA_007571135.1 Candidatus Nitrosopumilus sp.
TCCCGATTAGAAATGGGAGCAGACTGCCCGTAGACGCAAGGGTAATCTCTCCGTGGATGTGATTTGCCACAAAAAGCCACGAAAAGACACCGCATGCTAGTCCGATTATTGCAGCAGATGTGGCTGCAACCTTGTTGGTCTTCTTCCACAGTAACGCAAGCGAGATCGGGGCAACTGCGGAGCCTATCAGAATACCCATCATCAGGTAGACATACTGAAGGCTGAATCCGGAATGAAACAGGATGGAGGCCAGAATACCCATTCCCACTCCAAATCCTAGGATTGCAAATTTGGATACTCTTATCAGTTCCCTGCCCGTAGCAGAAGGCCTCAAGTACGTACGAAACACATCATATGTGACAAGTGACGAGACGCTGACCAGCTGCGAAGAGCCGGCAGCAGTGACTGCCGTAAATATTATCGTAAGAATCAGGATTGCACCCACATCCCCCATCAGGTTTGCCGCAGCAGTGGGGGCGACAAGGCCCAGTTCTATCTCATTTTCGTTTAAGGTTACACCGGTTGCAATTGCGGCCAAGCCAAGGGTGGTGGCAAGCGTAAACGGGATGGCAAACCAAGCTAGGCCGCCTATAATGAATCCGCCTGCTGCGGCTCTGGGCCTTGATGCGATCGTTCGTTGCCAATATGACTGATCTACAAAGACGGTGCCAAAATTTCCGACAATGTTGATTACGCCAAATATCAAGGCTCCCACTGATGCCAGCGTAAGATATGTCCCGTATGCGTTTCCCTCCACAGGACTCAGGACGGAGGCCTGGCTTAGCTTCTCATACATTCCAGAGATGCCGCCGATTTCCGGCGTCGCAAAATAGATGACCGTCACGAAGATCAGAACCGCGACAAAGATGAATGCTGCATTGAGGTATTCTGCAAAAAACGTTGCCTTAAGGCCTCCGCCGATCGTATAAAGGACTATTCCGACAGGAATGAGAAATGCCGCCACGGTGATATCCACGCCGGTAAGGGAGTTGATTACTGCCGCACCTCCCAAAACAAGCATAGCAGTGACGATCGTATTTGTCATCAGTGCAAAGGATAAGAAGATCTTGTGGGAGTGCCTGCCATATCTGACATATAGCATCTCAGGAAAGGTGTGAGTCATCGGGGCCTTTCTTTTGAGCTCGATTGCAAGTATCGAGAACAGGATCACCTGGATGCTGGCACCGGTGGCATACCAAAATGCGCCACCTAGTCCGAACTCGTATGTAACAGTGGAGGACTGGAGCAGAGTGGCAGCCCATGTCCATGCAGAGACTATTGACGACGCAATCAGGCCGGTCTTAATTGTCCGTCCCGCGGTGTAGAACCACTCAGATGTCTTTCTGGTACCAAGCCACTTTGTCTCAGCCTTTACCATCAGTATGACTGACAATGCCATTATCAGTCCGACTCCCATCAGTACGACGTATCCTACGTTTTCAGGTAATATAGAGACCAGCAGATAATATCAGAATAACGAATATTAAAACAGGACTAAGATGACTAGGACATCCCCCGGTTGGCAGAACCGGAAGTGACTCGTATGAGATGGATGCGGGTGCCTTTGGATCAACGAATTCATGTTACGCATGATGTATGCGTGCATGCACATGCACACACCATACAGCAGTCCAAGTCGCGTATGAGACAAGATGCAATCTATGGAACCGGTGGACACGGACCATGCACAGAAAAGGATTGGAAAATTTGTTAAATAGTCGGCTTGATTATTATGCTCATGGTAGACAGGATTGATGCGCTAATAATTTCTGCTCTCTCACAAAACTCAAGGCAGGGGATATTTGAGATTTGGGATTACCTAAAGGGTTTTAACTACAATCTAGCAGAAGAGGAGATCGAGTCCAGAATAGCAAAACTCGAGGAGGATGGAATCATCAGCGGATACACTATCAAGGTGGACGTAAAGAAGATTCCGCACAGGGTTATTCGGGTGGATCTTGTCACATTTAGAACGTCGCAGGCACTTCCAAAACGGCTTGCAGGACTGAAGAAATATCTCAATGATGCGCCATTTGTATTGTTTTCAGGCAGGACTCGCGGAGGATATGACTGGATTACTGTAAAGTCGTTTCTCTCAAACGAGATCGCAGACGAGGAAAACGATATTTATCGAAATCTGTTTGGAGACATAATTCAGACATATGAGGTGTATGACTTTGTTCCGCATACAGACGCATCAATTCACGCACTGGCACATACCGAAAGCGAGTATGAGCAGTTTCTCAAGGAATGGGCGCCGCCGTTTATAGGATCATAGGACGGCGGGCCGTTATTGCGAACACGTTTTTTTGAATTTGATGGTTTCGTCGATCATCGAGTGGATCTGCAGTCTGAGACCCATCAGAAATTTGATCATATCCACCCTCTTCGCCGGATCTAGCCCGTGTGCATCCTCTATTAGATCATCGATTCTTGAGAGGGATATTCTGAGGGTAAGGACAGTCTTCTTTGCAAGGCTAAGTGATTTTGAGTTCTTTTTGGGAACCGGCTTGTACGCATCACGCTCCTTTTGGGCCTTTCTCTTCATGACTCTTATCTGCTTTACCGTAAGATTGTTGCTTACAATCTCGTCTACAAGATCACTCTTCATGGACGCATCGACGTTTGTCAGTTCCAATGCTTGGCTAACACTCAGATCATTGTGCACTATCCTGTCTCTTACATCGTCAGGAAGTTTGAGAAGCTGCATCCTGTGGGAGACATACTCTTCACTCCTTCCAATTTTTCTGCCAAGATCACTGACGCCACCCCAGCCAAACTCGTTTACATACTTTTGATACGCCTCAGCCTCCTCAATCGGATCCATGGACTTTCTTTGAATATTCTCTGTAAGTTGGATCTCATATGCGTGCTTGTCAGACAAGTCTCGAATCTTGCTAGGTATGAATCTCCATCGCAGGGACTTGCATGCGACAAACCTCCTGTGGCCTGCTACGATCTCAAATCCGTGATCGACGGGCCGGATTACGATCGGCTGGAGTAAGCCGTGTTCCCTAATGCTGGACTTGAGATTTGCAAGTTCCGGGGAGTTTGTAGGTAGTTTGTACCGTATCGGGAATTTGGACGGCTTGATCATTCGGATCTCAATCGGCTCTACAAGAGAGTTGTCAATGAACTCCGACTACAGACACCCCCATTCATATATCAAGGTCAGTATAGTATTTAGGCATTAATAGATTCATTTGAAGATGTGTCGTAACAAAATCATTTTGCATGGGTTCAAGCTGTTGAAAAGAGACTAGGCCGACTGATCACAAAAACTCATGGTTACAAAACTTACAGACATGCAGATCAGGTATAGCTACGAGGTAATCGGTTAAGTCACATGAAGGAACTTGTGAAAAATGAGAGTTCATAGCTTGCATATTCTATATTTTTCAATAACTTGCTAGATTTTGCACAAGTAGTTGAAGTTATCAAGTCCAACTTAACCGATTACCCTAGACAGAAGATGCAAATCGGTACGGTGCGTAGTGACTTGGTCTAAAATTAGAACACAACGAATAGTATTCTCTAGCCAAGTAGTCTGTCAGGATGTTCCAACATGTAACCTAGACACTACGAGTGCAGATACTTCGACGAGATGCAGCACGCGGGATGGCACGACATGAAAAATCCACGGTTGTCAGGTATGAGACCAGTCATGCATCTTGATGACGCCCCAAGGTGCGTGGTTGTCGCACGCGTGTTCCCGGAGATCACATCCGAGAACGCGGTGTTGGCCCAACACGATGCCGACAAACGGTTTGGCATACCTGCAACAGACTAAATTGGAATTGGTTCTAAAAGTAGAACCAGAATTAAGAATTTGATACTGAAAATGCGTGTAAATTCTTCTCAATATGCTTAAATTCGCACAAAATTTAGCAATGCCATGATTGGTAAATGTCCTATGTGTGGTACTAAGCAGATAGAACTTACAGAACATCATGTAGTAGAAGCTCCTGACACATCTGGCAAAATCCATAGCATTCCGTTGTGTCGTGACTGTCACATCAAGCATGAAAGGTACAGAAATTATCTTAGAGACGAATGTGGAATCGAGCTTGACAAATCAAATTCAAAAGAATTTACAAGTGGATGATTTCTCTGAAAATGCAAGTCAGATTTTATATCAATGCACTAGTCTGTTGCATAACTAGCCCGGATCAGAATATCCCCATTCCTTTCC
>RKRY01000054.1 GCA_007571135.1 Candidatus Nitrosopumilus sp.
AATGATGGATTGGCCCTTGAGTACAACGCTAATGTAAAGTGTATCAGCCAAGGAGGCATCTGTAGGGCTGGAAAAATAGGACGGTAAAAACTCTAGTTCACGGTCTGCCTCAAAGCCGGATTTTGGATTTGTCTTGATGTTTTCTAGTTTTTCCCCTTTGATGTGGGAATGCATGTAAATTGCATCATTAAAAAATACAAAATTCATCGGGATTACTTGAGGATAACCGTTTGAATCAATTGTTGCGATTCTTCCAACATGCTCCTGATTAAGGAATTCAACCATCTTTTGTTTTGACTGGATCCGCAAACGGCCTACAAGCAACAACAACCTAATCTGATTGATTTGTTTTATAAATCCAGAGATCAGTCGTCTTCGTCCAGCTCTTTGGCCAACGCTTTGATCTCCAAGACCCGACAGGAGAGGGCATCACATTCATCTTTGAATTCTGTATTCATAAGACAACATTGCATGCATAGCCAAAAAACCAATGGATCATTAAACTTGACCCTTTCATCCAAACTTTTCATAAGGAGACCACTGAAAGGAACAATTCGAGTAAAACCGCCAGAAGAGTGGCAAGGAGGGCAGAGGAGTTGTGGAAAACCGAATCCCAGATATTTTAAAAGGACTAAACAGGGCAAGGTCCATCGAATCTGAAGAATTGTCAGTATTGTTGATATCAGAATGGATTTACAGCGTGTTCCCAGTAAGTCAAAAAAATCAAGAGAGATTAAAGTGGTAAATAAAACAAACAATGAATATTTTGTCAGTAGGAATGACGCCATACCAAACGCGAAGATTTTGAACTTTGATTCAAGGAAAACAACTCATAAAAAGCAAGGACAAAATTATTCATTGTACTGCAAGTCCAACTAAACCAGCGAGGAGCAGGAAGTCAAAATACAAAAGCAGGGCAAAGGATTTTGCAGTCTAAGGCAGAAAGTCATAGATCATATGGAACAATCCTCTGCCTGTCTGTTCATAAGATTTGATTCGGTGCGTCCTGGTTTTGATGACTCTGAAACGTCTCTGGCCACATCATAAAGATCGTGTAATTACATATCTGCAGCTAATTCATCCTCACCTTCAGTTAAGTCATCTTCAAGACTGTCCAGAATGCCTACGTTTTCTTCTAAAATATCAAGAGATTTTTGGTTGTGGCAGATCGTCATCCACTCAGATACTAAACACATCTGCTGCAAGTGATTCTGTATGCTAAAATTGATTCCTATTGTTTTGCCTTTTCACGCAATGCAGGCATTACATGACTTGCAAACTTGTCGATAGAACCAAAGTAATTCTTTCCCCAAAATCTAATGACAAAGTGGTTGACACCGGCATCCATAAACCTCTCAAATGTAGGAATAATGTCGTCAGGAGTGCCAACTGCAGTCGAAGAACGGGCAACTGCCTCAGGAATCTTTGTTGCGGCTTCCCTCATCTTTACAATCCACTCTTGGTTTGACATGGAATATTCTGTAAAGTATTTTACAAAATCAAAGCCCTCCATCTCCTTTAGATTGTGAACTCGCAAGATTTCAGGCTTAAACAGGCTTACTTTGACTGCTTCTTTCATCCTTGCCCAAGACTCTTCTGCATCCTCTGAAAAGTATACGTCAATATCAAGTGCGTACTGGAAGGTGTCCTTCTCTTCCAGAGTTCTGTTATTTTCGTCCATGGATCTTCTGATTTGTGCTGCATGGTCTTCGAACAGCTCAGGAGTATAGCCGATTGGAAGCCATCCATCGCCTAGTTTTCCAGTCAGTGCAAGCGTCCTCTTGCCACCGGATGCCATGTAAGTTGGCGGCCTTGGTTTTCTTATTGAAGATGCCTGCAGGCATGCGCCTTCAAGCTTGTAATATTTTCCATCATAGTTTACAGTGTTGTCCGGGGTGGACCTGTAAAGAGTATGGATGGTTTCGATTTGCTCTTCCCATTTTGAAACCGGCTTTTCAAATGGAATGCAGAATTCTTTGAGATTTTGAGCTTCGCCTGCACCTATTCCAAGGATGGCCCTGCCTTTTGAGACCCTGTCAAGTGTGATTGCTGCCAATGCAATGTTTGAAGGATGCCTCCTGATTGCATCAGTGACACACGTGCCTAGTTCCACATTATTTGTAACTGCTGCTATTGCAGACAGCATCACCCAGGGATCTAAGACAATGGCATTCTTCCATTGTGGAACATTTGTATGGTCCATATAGAATATTGAATCATAACCGGTTTTGTCAGCAAGCATGCATGCTGTTAGAATTTGATCTTCGGTATATCCGGCCCTTGCTACATTTAGGCCGTTTTGAATGCCAAACTTTAATTTTTTACCAGTCAACACAGATACGTCTGATTATTCGCATAAATAAGTTTGGCAGAGATTGTCAATTTTCCCAGTCTGAATAAAATAAAAAAGATAAAAAATTTGGTTCTTTACAGTTTGCCCGCTTTGATGTCCTCTAGACACTTTACAACATCTTCTTTTGATATTGGAATTGGATTGGGATCTAGGTGTCCTTTATCAGTCATGACGACATCGGCAGCTTCGGATACGTCTGCCTTGAGATCTAATTTGTCAAAACCAAGTTTGTCCATGGCTTCCTTGAACCTGTCATAGAAGATTGATTTGTTATGCCTGTGAGCAACTGCAGTACAAGAGGACAAGGAATAACCGTGCGGCACGCCTTCGTTTGAGAACACGTAGGACAGGGCATGTCCAAGTGTCGTAGAGCAGTTTCCAAATCCCATGCCAGACAACATTGAGCCATAAGGATAGTTTTCCGGCCTGTCATTTATAATTGCGTCATAAAGAATCTCAAATGCCTTCTTACACAGAGTTCGCGTCAAGTCATTGCCAAGCTTGCTATCATAGCCTTCGGTTGCCTGAGCACATGCGTCACAAACAGAATTTTTGATGACCTGTTCCGGAGTGCCTTCCATAAAGTATGAATCAACTACGGCCATGTCAGCTAGAAATCTGTCTTCACGCAGCAGTTTCTTTTTACCGTCAAATTTGAGAACGCAGTATGTTGTCATTTCAGCTCCCGTTCCGAATGTCGTCGGAATCAAGATTTTTTCCTTCTTCATTTCTGGTGCGGCATACTTTACTACATCCATAGAACTTCCGCCGCCCAGTCCGATTAGAACGGAAGGATCCTTGCCTTTGAATTGCGAGATTACGGCATTGACATCGTCAATTGACGGTTCAGGCTTTACTTTATCATACAGCATATAATCCCGAATGCCCATTTTAGCAATCCATTTGTCAGAAAGTTGTGGAGGGACTGTTGTGACAATCAGGGCATTTTTAGGATATTCTGTTTTACCAAGCGCGTTTTCTCCAAAGTTGATAACCTTTGGAATGCGTACTGTCTGCATGAATCAGAGGCATTTTTGATTATTATTATATGTTTGATATGGGAGTCGTCAGACAGGTAACTCGTGGTGATTCCGATTGATAATGCCGGTGTCGACGCCGGGCAGCCTGCCAAGAAAAAGGTTCCACTCGTTTGGCGTGCCACACAAGGACGGTTTCGAGTATCGGCTTATCTGCAAGGCATGTAACGGGAGATTCATTAGGTTTTCGGAGAAGCTGCGCCACAAGTTAGATCGGATCCTGATATGCCTTGACAACGCAGGATGCCACAAATTGGTCGCAGTGAAAAAGTATATTGATGATCACAGAGGTGACATCGTGTTAAAGTACCTTCCGCATTACACGCAGGACTGAACCCCACCAGGGTGCTGTGCCGCTCCACCCGCAAGGGCACTGTAGGCAGGATGGACGATGATACCAAAGGGATAAAGAAGTCGATTCTTGCAATACCGGATAACGGTGAGTTCAATCCCGTCAAGATGAGTACGTATCTAACGTAGACACTAGTGCGGTGTATGTGATTCCGGCTAGGAAATATAAGGACAGGCCGTACCGAACGCGAGGAAAATACAGGAGACAGATGCAAGATTCCTTTGGCAAGTCGTACAGCCAGAGAAGCAAGAGTGAAGCGATATTCTCTGCCATCAAGAGGATGTTCATGCCTCACGTCATCTCGTTCAGCGATTACATGATGGGTACCCGGTTAAGTCGCCACGAGTATTCTCAGCAGCATCTCTGACACGTTTGCCCCTCTCCGCTCCCATGTCAGGAAGCACGTCATCAGCGTGCCAAAC
>RKRY01000041.1 GCA_007571135.1 Candidatus Nitrosopumilus sp.
TGCAGGTTCTTCCTTTTCCATCTCCTTGGTCGGTTCCTGCTTTGTTGCAGGTTCTTCCTTTTCCATCTCCTTGGTCGGTTCCTGCTTTGTTGCAGGTTCCATAGTATCTTCACCACCGGTTTCCACGGTAGGAACTGCGTCCACCTTGTCCTCAACTTTGGAAGCTTCTTGTTCTAGAACTGTTTTTGATTCTGCATCTTCGTCGTACTTAGAAACCAAAAGATAACCTTCGTCAGTTTTACTCATTCTAACTCTAACTTTTCTTGGAGGGCTTCGAACCCCCTTGGCCCAAATTTGATGAGTCAATTCCTCATCAATTTTAATATCCTCAACTTTCATGTGATGCCTAGCAAATTCTTTAATCATGTTAATTGCTCGAACAGCTCTGTGTTGAGATTGCGAAAGCAATACCTTGCCCAGATTAATTGTATAAACACGTTCTAAGTCTTGAGACATCTATCCCACCTCCACATCAGTTGATCTCCAAGCTCTACGTTTTGGATTTGTTCGTACGCTTCTCTTAGTTCTGAGAATAATCCAAGCTGGCACTGGCGATGTTTGTTTTGTTTTTTTGAGCAGACGAATCTTTCTTGGAGATGACTTACGTGTAGCCATAGATCTTCAGGCACGGGGAGCTCTTTTTAAATGAATCTCAGGAATTCAGGCAATTTTGTATCTGTTTTAGGATTCTTGCCGAAGCTCCCCAAACAATTTGCTTCTCATATTCAAAAGTATACGTTTCTTGAATAGTACTGTGAGTGGGATCCAAATCAACTGCCATGGTTTCTAAAAATGGTTTTAGAGGAATGTGAAAAATTTTTTCGACTTCAGTGTTTGCTGAAAGGGGAGGAATTGAATCGACAACTGAGACAAAAGGAAGTATCAAAAAACCAGAATTCAATGTAACGACTGACTCGAGTTGCCCAACCACCTGATCTCTTGGTACTGTCAGTCCTATTTCCTCACGAGTCTCCCTTAATGCCGTTTCAAGTAAATCAGAGTCAGGTAAATCAAGGCTACCCCCGGGAAAAGAGATTTCTCCCGCATGAAGTCTCATATGTTTTGATTTTTCAGTCATAATCACCATTGGATCCTTTCCATAGATTACAACAAGAACCGAAGCAAGCTTGTAATTTTTGCAGTTAATAATTTCTGGATTCAGGGGTGTGGATAGTGCAGATTTTAAATTTTCAAACAGCATTTGAATTCTTTCCCATCATTTCATATGGGTTTTGGTATTCAAAGGTTTTAACCGTGAATTAAAGATAAGAGATGATGACAATTAGGTACGAAGCAAATCCGCCAAAAATTATACCCGGCGCAGACATGTCTGAATTAATTGAAAAATTTGCAGACAGGATAAAAGTAATTTCTAAAAAATGTGATGCGATTCATCTTACTGAAAATGTACTTGGCTTTAAAAGAGTCTCGCCGATCAGAGTGGGAAAAATTATCAAGAAGGATATTCCAGATTTGCCAATTACAGTCAGCCTCAGAGTAAGAGATAAAGAAGAAAAGGAGGTCATTGAATTTGTAGAAAATTGCATTTCCATAGGATTTAACGGAATTCTGGTTTTAATGGGAGATCCATCGCAATCAGGAAAGACAGATTCCGGACTGATTCCCAGCAGAACGGTAGAAATGCTAAAAGAGAAAAAGTTTGATGCAAAAATTGATCTCTATCTTTCAATCTCAAACAAGCCCAACTTTGCAAAAATTGGAAAAAAGATGGATGCAAAACCAAAAGGATTCATAACGCAAGTCGTGCAGAATTCAGAGCAGGTTCAAAAGATAAGCGAAAATCTAAAGGGATTTGAAATAATTCCCATCATTCTTTATCCGTCACAGAAAAACGAAAAATCGGCAGAGTTTCTCAATTTAGATTTAAAAGAGTATTCAAAAGATTTCAAGGAATTTGTTGCAAAAACTCATGAAATTACAGGTAATGTGCTACTGACATCTCCTAGTGATTTTGGCGGATTAAATGAATTTCTGGAAAGGGGTATCTAAAGGACAAAATATTGTGCCTTTGGATGATGCACTACAATTGCGGCAGTTGATTGTTCAGGAATTATTTGCCCAGATTCAGTCAATGTCATTCCTGATTGCTCGGGATGCAATAATTTCCAAACCAGATGATGTTGTGATACGTCAGGGCAACTTGGAAAACCCCAGCTGTATCGAAGGCCACCCTGTTGCAGGTTCATCTCATTTTTGATTTTTTGATTTATCCATTCAGCTAATGCTTCAGCAACTTCAACTGCCAGCCCATGAAGATAGTATGTGTCAGCATACCTGTCTTCGTTATTCCACTGTTCAAGGACGTCAGATACCTTGTTTCCCACGGTAACTGATTGGAATGCAACTATATCATCAGTTCCAAAATAATCAGTCAGGCACAAATGTTCAGGTTTTGTTGAACGTGGAAAATCAAAATCCACACTCCCGCCCCCAGGGGTTTGAACTGAAAGTTTTCCATCCTTGTTGCGACACTTGAAATATCCGTAAACGATTTCAGGCTCAAATAGCTTTTCACGTACTATTCTGGCCTTCCACTCACCAAGTAATCGTTCGTGTTCTTCTTGTGATTCTAAGCCTGCCTTTCCTCGAAGACCCCATGAAAGTTTGAAGAGTGATTTTTTATCAATTAGTTGCCATACCTCGTCCATCTTAATCTGATCAGCCTTGAGTCGGATCGGCTGTCCAATGTGTGGAATTAAAGGAGGAGTGACAGGAACAATACCGCTTTTAGGAAGGCTTGCAGGATCCGTCAAGACAGTCGTTCTCTCCTTCCAATGTTCAAGCTTTGCCTTCCAGTCAGACAAGAGTTTCGGCTTTTCATCTGAAACCAAGATATCCATTGTCTTTAGTCCCTCAAACATGGTATTGCAATAAAAGACGCCAGGTTCATAGATGCCGTCTTGTTTTGCAATTCTGTTAATGTAATTGCTGTTAATTGCAGCACCGCCACACAGGATTGGGACATTCATGCTGTTTTTTCTTGCATGCTCTACGAAAAATTGCATTTGCTTTGATGTAGATACCAGCAATGCAGACAAGCCAACGGCATCAGGTTTGACCTCGTCTATCTTTTCTAGGAATTTTTGTAACGGAACCTGTTTTCCAAGATCATACACTGTATAGCCATTATTTTGAAAAATGGTCTTTACAAGGTTTTTGCCAATATCATGAACATCCCCATAAACTGTTCCTAAAACCAATGTGCCCTTGCTGGTTCCTTCTTCTTTTAGCAGGTATTTTTCAAGTTCTCCCACCGCAGATTTCATACATTCAGCTGATTTTAGGACAAATGGCAGAATCAATTCCCCTGCTCCAAATTTGTCACCCACCTCCTTCATGGCAGGAAGCAGGTCGCCATTCAGGGTCCTGATTGCGCCATCATGAGTTATGTTAGGAGGTGCATCCAAAGTAACCCTGCCATCAGCCTCTTTTACTAACTCAGGCCGCTCCAAGTTCTCAGCAATTGCGCATACAACATCATTTTCAATGCCGTCTTTGAGCCTATTTACAATTCTGAAATTAGCCCGCTTTCCTGCAGGCCATGTAGGATCAACATCATCCTTTCCCCCTGTCAGATTGCCTTGCGGTCCCGCCTTTTCAAAGTATGAAATCAAATCAGAGAGGGCGTTTGTATGGGTGTTGTAGATTAAATCTTCGGCAAGTCTCCTCTCTTTTTTGTCAATCTCACCATAAGGAATGATTTCTTTGGCATTTACAATTGCAGTATCCAGTCCAGCTTTTACTGCGTGATACAAGAATACAGAGTTAAGGATTTTTCTTGCGTACGGAATCAAGCCAAAACTGATGTTGCTAAGACCTAGCGTGGTAAATGATCGGGGATATTTTTCTTTTACAAGCTTGATTCCCTCCAGAGTATTTTTTCCAGCATCAGCAAACTCGTCTTCACCAGTGGCTAGCGTAAAGGTCAGGACATCAAAAATGAATTGCTCAATTTTTAATCCGTATTTTTTACCAGTTTCAAAAAGCAGTTTGGCCGTTGCGATTTTTTGTTCGGGTGTCTTTGCCATCCCTTCAGGACCTATGCACAGTGCAATTGCAGGCAATCCGTATTTTGCCATCAGGGGAGCCAACTTTTCAAATCTGCTTCCGTCACCCTCCAGATTGATGGAGTTGATTATGGGCCTTCCAGGGATTTGCTTGACGGCAGAATCGATTACGTCAGGATCAGTAGAATCGATTACTAACGGAGCGTCAATCTCTAAGCTTAGTCGCTTTATGAGATTTAGCATGAATTCTTTTTCATCAGAGCGCTCCGTTGTTGCAACGCACACATCAAGGCAATGCGCCCCATCTTCAACCTGAATTCTCCCCAGATCGACTAGGCCATCAAAGTCGCCTTCAAGAACAAGCTTTTTGGCTTTTCTAGAACCTTGAGTGTTGATTCGTTCTCCAATAATCAAAGGTGCGGGAACTTGTCGCAGTTCAACTGCGTTTAGTGCGGAACTGACTCTGGGAATGGCCAATGTCGTAAAATCATCCTGATTTTTCTAAATACTTAACCCTTAGAAGAGTTGGCTTTTTCGTCAATTACTTTCCTTAGTGCCATGATGTGTGTAGGATTTGTTCCACAGCATCCGCCAATTATTCGAATTTTGCTGAATCGATTAAGAAAATCACCCAATGCGGCACTCATTTGATCCGGGGTCATCCTGTAAACTGCTTGTCCTCCCTCGTTTTCCGGCATTCCTGCATTTGGAACGACTAAGATGTCGTGTTGATTTTGCTCATCTAGCCATCGAATACTCGGGGTCATCTCAACCGGACCAGTCGAGCAATTCAAACCAAAGACATCAATTCCCATATCAGAAACTGTAGTGTATGCTGCCTGAATGCTGGTTCCAAGTAGCATCTTTCCATATTGGTCTAGTGTAGTATTTACAATGATTGGAACTTTCCTTCCCGTTTTCCCTATCGCCTCATGACATGCCTCAATGATCAGTTTTACCTCCAGAATATCCTGGCTGGTCTCAATTAAGAGTGCGTCAACTCCGCCAAGGATCAATCCTTTAGCTTGAAGTTCAAACGCTTCTTTGATCTCGTTTAGTGGTTTTTGTCCCAAATCAGGGTCGTTGGAACTTGGTAAGAATCCAGAAGGACCCATTGAACCAATCACATATCTTGATTTATCAGAATATTCTTGTGTGACTGTAAAAGCCAATGTTGCAATTTTTTTATTTAATTCTACTGTTTGACCACCAAAACCATACTCATCTAGCTTGATTTTATTTGATCCAAATGAATTTGTTTCAATGCAGTCTGAACCCGCATCCAAATAATTTCTATGTATTTGTTTAATCCAGCCAGGTCTGGTCAGCACTAGGCCATCATTAAAGCCATCTTGCTTGTCTGGAAAGTCTTCAGGCTGGGGATCATACTTTTGAATTTCGGTTCCCATTGCGCCATCAAATAACAAAACTCTGGATTTTAGGGCTTGCAAAAATGATTCTTTATGTGTCAATTTGATTTGATGATAAAGTGGTACGGTTTAACTCTTTTCTGAAAAATTTGCGTGTCTTGCACGAAGGTTTAGTACTAATTTTGCAAGGCGTATGCTGTGAGTGCAAGTCGCTAGAAGGCCTATTGGTATGCGCGCACGTAAATCACGGCATGTTACACGCATCCTTATGACTGTCAAGATGAAGAGTTTGAGAGGAACACAGAAGGGCGAAGAACCTTACAATTAAGAGAGGAATGCCTGCAGTATTAGGCATCAGTCAAGTATGCCATGATGCAGACTGCAGATCCTTATGAAACGCCCCGATCAGGCCAATATTTGGTAGGAAGATGCGAGAATGACGTCAACATCGTCATCATCGTCACCTAAGACCGTCACAAGACCAGAAGTGCTACGCAGATTACCCTCTGAGACAGTCAGTTGATGACGTATGCAAAAAATGGCATGACGGTGCACGCCATACCACAACAGAGGATCTGTGAGCTTGGTTTCTGCACAATTGATGCGTAGCCAAAGGTTGGAGAATAATTATCTCAAGCCCCATCTAGACATTATTCTATTTTCAACACGTTTGAAAACCACACCGTCAACGGCCAGACCGATTGCCATGATGACTAGCATTATTGCAATTACCTGAGAAACATCTGTCAGAGAACGTGCCGCATACAATAGGTGGCCCAGTCCCATATATGCAAAGAGTAACTCAGCGCCAATTACGCCTCTCCAAGCAAAGGCCCAGCCTTGCTTAAAACCAGAAATCATGTATGGAAATGCAGCAGGCAGCAATACGGCAGTTATTAGTTGACTGCCTTTGGCACCCATGTTTCTAGCAGCCTCTATGAAATGAGGATCAATGTTTTTGACTCCAGTGTAAGTATTGATGGTAACTGCAAAGATTGCACCAATGGCAACTACGAAGATGATTCCAGCGTCATTTAGTCCATACCAAAGAATTGCTAGTGGAACCCATGCAATCGACGGAATGGATTGCAAGCCAAGGACCAATGAGCCAACAGTTTGGTTGACAACTTCAACTCGCGCCATAAACACGCCTAAAATTATTCCCCCTCCAATTGCAATCGTAAGACCGGCTGCCAGTCTCCACATACTCATGGCAACCCCATAAAATAGACTTCCATCCATTGCAGTGTATACCAGGTCTTCAGCTACCTCATATGGAGACGAAAAGACATTCGATGGCCAGATTCCAATCATTGCAATAATCTGCCATGCAGCAACCAGTCCAACGTAAAATGCGATCCTGTGGAGTGTGAAATGCCCCCCCATTTTCACCACTCCGTTGTCTTCTTTACTTCAGGTCTAAGTTCTGAAAGAATATCCTGTTGGAACTGTAACAAAGATTCATCTTCTGTGACTCTAGGCCTTGGAAAATTATTCTCAACCTCCTTTTTAATCGAAGATGGTCTGTTACTAAAGATCGCAACCTTGGTCCCCAAAACGGCGGATTCTGCAATGTTATGTGTGACAAACAAAATTGTTTTCTTTGTCTTTTCCCAGATCAATTGCATTTCAACTAAGAGTAGATCGCGAGTCTGTGCATCCAACGCAGCAAATGGCTCATCCATCAGCAACACATCAGGATCCATTACAAGCGCACGGGCAATGGCCACGCGTTGTTTCATTCCGGTAGACAACTGATATGTATAGGAATCTGCAAATTTTGTTAATTGCATCATGTCAAGGTATCGGTTTGAAATCTTTGTTCGCTCCTCTTTTGGAATTCCAGCCATCCTTAATCCGAATTCAACGTTATCCCGAACCTTGAGCCATGGGAACAGTGCGCCTTCTTGAAACACCATAATTCTCTCAGGACCAGTCTCAGTTACCGGACGGCCATCAAAGAGAATTTGGCCTTCGTCAGGCTTTTCAAGGCCTGCCACTATGCGTAAAAACGTAGATTTCCCGCATCCAGAAGGGCCTACCAGACATACAAAGGCTCCGGCCTCCACCTTGAGATTTACGCCGTCTAAAGCCTTTAGTTTGTGGGATTCATGGGAAAAGTACTTGACAATATTTTGTGCTTCAAGTTTTGTCATCTATGTCATTGCCTCGACAGAATCTGAATCATAGTAAAAAATTTCCGATATATCATATCCGTGCCGTCCCAAATATCCTAAAGAATCTGCCTGTTCTGCAAACAGATAGATGGAATCCAGCAGGGGATCATCTGTTATTTGAAGGTTGGATAGTGCGGTGTCGACAACTTCATTAGAAAGCGATTGTCCCAAATAAGATTTTAAAAATGCATTGAATACATTCCTAGTTTCAATTGGGTTTTCATTTATCCATTTAACAGTATTGCGATGGGATTGTAAAAAGCTGGAAACGGTTTCGGGATTGTTTCTTATATAATCGGTATTTCCGATAATTAGGGCTGATGCAAACTGTTTATCAGGCCACAAGTCCTCTTCATAAAACAATCTCTTTCCATCTAGTTCAGTTTCCAATATCGTTGCCCAAGGCTCTACAACCCACGCCCCATCAATCTCGCCTTTGACAAACAATGTATGAATATCAGGATAAGGTATGTTATACACAGTTACTGAACCTCCTTTCTCTACAGATTGCAATCCATGTTTAGAAAGATAATTTCTCAATGATACATCTTGTGTGTTTCCAATCTGAGGGGCCGCAATCCTTTTTCCCGCAAAATCAGACGCAGATGATATCTCAGAATTCGGATGTACGACAAAACTTGCGCCGCCGCTTGTAGCACCTGCAAGAATTCTCACATTTTTGTTCTGAGAATTAAGGTGACCGTTTATTGCCGGACCGGGACCCACATATGCGACATCTATTGAATTTGAAAACAAGGATTCTATGACTTGGGGTCCGCTATCAAAAACCCTAGTTTCAATGTAAATGTCAGGACCGAGTTCTTCTGCAAAGTATCCTTGCTCCATCCCAACAATAGGAACTGCATGTACAATATTAGGAAAGTAGGCAATTCGGAGTTTGTCTTCATGTGTGGTGCCGCCAGAATTTAGGGCAAAACCAACTACCGACAAGGCGAGGACTCCGATAATTCCCGCAATAGTTACCGATCTGAGATTCATAAAACAGCGTTATATTTGGCGGTTAAATAATCATCGAATTTTAGCTCAAGCTAGCCAGAAAATTTTCCAAGACAGAGATCAAAATTCAGCCCAACACAAAAGATAAATTCCAAAATACGACGGAAAAGATGTTTTATGACTCAAAAAGGAATTCTCGCATTTTCAGGAGGGTTAGACACATCAGTTGTCGTAAAGTATCTTCAGGACGAACATGACATGGACGTCATTACGGTAACAGTTGACGTCGGTCAGGGAGACGACGGTAAAAAGATTGCGGCCAAGGCAAAAAGGCTAGGGGTAAAAAGGCATTACAATATTGATGCAAGAGAAGAGTTTGTCAATGGCTACATTTTTCCATCAATTAAGGCAAATGCGCTCTATCAGAAAAAATATTGTCTTGCAACAGCTCTTGCAAGACCGCTGATTGCTAAAAAGGTATTAGAGATTGCCAAAAAAGAAAGAGTAACATCACTGGCACACGGATGTTCTGGAAAGGGAAACGATCAAGTAAGATTTGACATCACATTGCGTTCAGGATCCAACCTGCCAATCATTGCACCAATCAGAGACAAGAATTTGGACAGAGTTACAGAACTAAAATTTGCAAAGAGGCACGGAATAGATATTGAAACTGTCGCAAAAAAATTCAGTATTGATCAGAATTTATGGGGACGTGCAATTGAAGGCGGAGTGTTAGAAGATCCGTACAGGGAACCGCCGGATGATGCATTTATTTGGGTCAAAACAAAAAATCTTTCTGACAGACCGGCCTATCTAGAGATCAAGTTCGAGGGAGGGATTCCTGTCAGAGTCGATGGGAAGGCAATGGAGCCACTAAAGCTAATTGAATACGTCAACAAAAAGGCAGGATCTGCCGGTGTCGGAATCGTTGATCATATTGAAGACAGGGTTGTTGGAATCAAATCACGCGAGGTGTACGAAACTCCAGCAGCAGCCTGCCTAATTGAGGCACATTCAGATCTGGAGAAAATGGTTCACACAAAGCATGAAAACAGATTCAAATCCCTGATTGACGATGAGTGGTCTTACCTAGTATATTCAGGACTTTGGCAAGATCCATTAAAGACAGATTTAGATGGATTTATAGAGGCATCACAAAAACCGATATCAGGTACGGTAAGACTCAAGCTGTTCAAGGGAGGTTTAAGAGTGATTGGAAGAAAGTCCGAGAGATCTTTGTACAGCCATGAAATTGCCACTTATGGGACAGAATCAACATTTGACCAAAGACTGGCCAGGGGGTTCGTTGAATTGTGGGGAATGCAGTCAACAGAAGCTAATAAATTACAAAGGAGAAGGAAGAGAAGATGTTGCAAAAAGAAGCATCTGGGATCGGACATGATGCGGTAATGCTAGATGCCAAGATTGCCCAAGTAAACACGGATAGTAGAAAGGAGGATTATGATCTAGGCGATGTTGTTTTAGAGCGGTGCGTCAGCTACTTTAGAGGATTGCATTTTACATCATGCCTAGAATTTATGGACATTCCTGTCCTAAACAGATTCGATGTTGCAAGTGTTTGTGGGAATAAGATGTTTATGACCTTGCTCCTGAGAAAGAACAACATTCCGACGCCTAAGACATATTTTTCATTCTCAAGTGATAGTGCCTCGGAGAATTTAGAAAAAGTCGGATATCCGCTTGTAATCAAACCCGTGATTGGAAGCTGGGGCAGAGGGGTCATGCCAATACAGAACAGAGACACGATGGATGCAATAATCGAGATAAGGGAAATTACAGATAGTCCACACGACAGGATTTACTACCTGCAGGAAATGATCAACAGGCCCCCAAGGGACATCAGGGTCATAACAGTAGGGGATGAGCCCATTGCTGCGATGTACAGAAGATCATCAGGAGGATTTAAGACCAATATTGCATTAGGTGCCAGTCCAGAGATCTGTGAAATTACAAAGGAGATAGAAGATCTGGCTGCAAAGACATCAAAAGTCATGGGCGGAGGCATTCTAGGAATCGACATAATGGAAGATGAGAGGAGTGGACTAGTAGTCCACGAAGTAAACAACACCGTGGAATTCAAGGGATTGGCAAGGGTGGCCAAGCGAAATATTCCAAAAGAGATGGTAGAATTTGCACTAGGCCATGTTAGGAAATAAATTATACTCTTTACGAGGAGGCTTGTAATGAAAGTAGGTGTTGTCGGAGCTTCAGGATACGTGGGCGGGGAGACACTGCGTCTTCTAGTAAACCATCCAAAAGTAGAGATCTCAACGGTCACATCCAGACAGCATGTAGGGGAACACCTTCACAGGATCCAACCAAGCTTGAGGGGGTTTACCGATCTTGTATTTTCAGAACTAGACTATGACAAATTGACTGACAGGTGCGATCTTGTTTTTACAGCAGTTCCGCACGGAACGGCAACTGAGATTGTAAAGGCATTGTATGACAGGGGGGTCAAGATCATTGATTTGAGTGCAGATTACCGGCTGCACAACCAGGATGCATATGACAAATGGTATGGATGGGAACACTCACATCCTGATTATCTTAAGAAATCTGTCTTTGGAGTGCCAGAACTGCACAGGGAGCAAATCAGGAAGGCGCAGTTAGTTTCGTGTCCAGGATGCATGGCAGTAACCTCAATACTTGCCCTTGCACCGCTAGTTAGAAACAACATCATAGACACTGACCACATAGTTGTAGACTCTAAGATTGGCTCGTCAGGAGCGGGTTCGGGTTCGGGTACTGCGCATGCAATGAGGGCAGGCGTAATCAGGCCATACAAGCCAGCAAGGCACAGGCATACCGGGGAGATCGAGCAAGAGTTAAGCGAGATAGCCGGAAGAAAGATCAATGTCTCGATGAGTCCGCACGCAGTCGATGTCGTTAGAGGAATTTTGTGTACAAACCACACATTCATGCAAATGGATATCGGGGAAAAGGAGGCATGGAAGATATACCGTCAGGCCTATGGTGAAGAGAAATTTGTCAGGTTGATCAGGGACAAGAAGGGGCTGTACAAATTCCCAGATCCGAAATTCCTCGTAGGCTCCAACTTCTGTGACATTGGATTTGATTTAGACGAGGACAACCACAGATTAATTGCATTATCTGCATCAGACAATCTTATGAAGGGTGCGGCCGGTTCGGCCATTCAAAACATGAATGTAATGTGCGGTTTTGACGAGATGGACGGACTAAGATACACTCCGCTGACTCCTGTTTGAAAATGATTACAATTAAAATAGGCGGAAGCGTAGTAGATGATCTGCATCCGTCAGCTATTGCAGACGTTAAAAAAATTGCAGAGAACGAAGGGGTGATTTTAGTTCACGGTGGCGGAAAAGAAGTCACCAAGGTTTGCAAGCAACTAGGAAAGGAACCAAGGTTTGTAACGTCGCCTAGCGGAATCAGGAGCAGATACACGGACAAAGAAACTGCGGATATTTTTACCATGGTAATGGCTGGAAGAATCAACAAGACAATTGTTCGGATGCTTCAAAAAAACGGGATCAACGCAGTCGGACTATCAGGAGTCGATGCCAGGATAATTGAGGCAGACAGAAAGAAGAAACTTTTCATAATAAATGACAAAGGAAGAAGACAGGCAATTGATGGAGGATACACAGGCAAGATCAGAGAGGTAAATTCGGCATTCATCAAATCAATGCTTGATCAGGGCATTATCCCGGTAATTTCGCCCATAGCCATTAGTGAGGAATCGGAATTTCTCAACGTTGATGGGGACAGAGCTGCGGCATACGTGGCAGGCAGGGTAGGCAGTGACAAGGTGCTATTCATTACAAATGTAGACGGGTTGCTAGTAGATGATCAGGTAGTTTCAAAACTCACTTTAGCCAAAGCAAAGGAGATGAGGCCGAAGATCGGTCCGGGAATGGAAAAGAAGGTTCTTGCATCAACTGAAGCATTAGATATGGGTGTCAGACAAGCATTCATTGCAAATGGTCAAAAAGAGAATCCAATCTCGTCGGCAATCGCACATGGCAGGGGCACGGTAATCGAGCATGAGTGAAGACCGGCATATGGGAGACCTGTATCAAAGGTTCCCAGTAACAATTGAGAAAGGAAGGGGCGCACATGTTTGGGATGTAGATGGCAAAGAGTACATCGATTGTATGGGCGGATACGGTGTTGCCCTGGTCGGGCACCAAAACCAAAGGGTCAATGATGCAATCAAAAAGCAGGTTGATAAGATTATCACGGTTCACAGTTCGCTGTACAGCAAGACCAGGGAAGAGTTTTTGCAAACGCTGATCGGTTTGGCTCCTGAAAAACTATCCCAGGTTCACTTGAATAACAGCGGTGCCGAGGCAATAGAGGCGGCAATCAAATTTGCAAGAAAGTTCACCGGCAAGAAGGGAATGGTTGCAATGAAGGGATCATATCACGGAAAATCATTTGGCGCGCTATCGCTAACGTTTAATCCAAAATACAGAAAGGCATTCCGGCCCCTAGTTGAAAAAGTCTCGTTTGCGTCATTTGGGGACATTGAATCCCTGCGTTTGGCAGTTGACGATGATACTGCTTTTGTAATTTTAGAGCCAATCCAAGGAGAGAGCGGAATCAATGTGGCGCCAGAAGGATTTTTGCAGGATGTCAGAAGACTTTGTGATGAGAAGGGGATTCTGTTAATTTTTGATGAAATTCAAGCAGGACTTGGAAGAACTGGACGGTTATGGGCATGTGATCATTGGAATACGGCACCGGATATCCTGTGTCTGGCAAAAGGAATTGCAGGTGGAATTCCAATGGGTGCAACACTGGTCAGACCCGATATTTTAGATTCGATGGGTAGGGGAGAGCATTCATCGACATTTGGTGGAAATCCAGTCTCGTGTGCGGCAGGCACTGCCGCATTAAGGGCACTCACAGATGACGGATTGATTGAAAATTCTAAAAGAATGGGAATGATTTTCATGGAAGGGTTGGAAAAATTAAAAGAAAAGCACACGATGATCAGAGAGGTTCGCGGAAAGGGTCTCATGATTGGAATAGAGATGAAATTTGAAGTGAGAGATATTCTGACGGGGCTTATCCGCGAAGGCGTCCTGATGCTTTATTCCGGAAGGAACATACTAAGACTGCTTCCCCCACTAACAATATCTAAAGAAGACATAACAAAAGTTTTACATTCCCTAGACATCGTACTTACCAAGGAGGAAGAAAAACGGGATGTACAAGGATCAAATAGATGAGAAGATTGTCAGCTATCTAAAGGAAGACTCTAGAGAATCATTTGTCGACATCGGTAAAAAACTGAATTTGTCCGAATCGGCAGTAAGAAGAAGGGTCAAAAACCTGGTTGACGGCGGGACGATTAAAAAATTCACATTGGAGTTAGGAGAAGAGAACGCCGCCAGTGCAATCGTGCTAGTCTCCGTTGATTCGGCAGTGGATACGGCAAAAGTTTCGCTCAAACTTGGAAAACTTGAGGGGGTAAAGGCAGTCTATGAGATCACGGGTCAATACGACATTACAACTATCATCAGTGCGCCAAGCATTGTAAAGATAAACAACAGTATTGACGCACTAAGAAAGATTCAGGGTGTCGTAGATACCAATACCGTGATCATCCTAAGAAAAGTAATATGAGAACGACTTTCGCCTCAAAATTTCTTTTTTCAAGCTGTTTTAGGATCAACTATTGACTTTATCAACGAACATAGCACAAATATGTTTATAAGAAGAAATTTGAGCAACGAAATTAGCAATGAAAGATCCGAATCATTATGCAGACATGTACAATGCATACGACGAGAAACCCAAGAGGATCAAGGTGCTAGACAGCACCCTCAGGGAGGGAGAGCAGCACCCGGGTGTCTCATTTACAAATAAGCAGAGAATCCAGATTGCGTGGATGCTAGATTATTTCGGAGTTGATCAGATTGAAATCTCCCCGGTGGTATCTAGCGATCACAGAGAGGCAACCAAGACAATAATCAAGCAAGGGTTAAAGGCAGACATTGTCTCTCACGGACGTGCGCTAAAGCAGGACATTGACACCTCATTGAGTTGCGATGCAAAATGGTGTGCCGCATATTTAGGAATTTCAGACATACACCTAAAGGACAAGTTGAGAATTACGAGGGAAGACGCCCTTGCAAGGGCTGTTGAAACTGTAGAGTATGCAAAATCCCACGGATTAAGAATCAGGTTCACAGTGGAGGATGGAAGCAGGGCAGATCCAGAATTTGTGCTAAAGGTTTGCAGGGCAATTGAAGAGGCAGGAGTAGATAGAATCAGCCTGCCAGACACAGTGGGAATCCTAAGGCCAGTCGGAATGTACAATTTTGTAAGGAAGGTAAGGGGCATTGTAGATGTTCCACTAGATGCGCACGTACACAACGACATCGGATTTGCAGTGGCAAATGCCTTTTCTGCATGCGATGCAGGAGCTGATCAGATCCATACGACCATTGACGGGGTAGGGGAGAGGACCGGAATTCCGCCATTGGCCGAAGTCGCAGTGGCCCTGACATACCTATACAAATCGCCAAATGACTTTAGGCTAGACATGCTACTGGATTTGTCCAGACTGATTGAGGACTATACATCAATCAAGCCGTATGATTCAAAACCAATTGTCGGGTCTTCTGCATACAAACACAAAGCAGGGACCCACCTGGCTGCAATTCTTAGGAATCCCGCGTCTTACGAGCCCATTCCGCCACGCGTAGTGGGAAATAGAAGGAGGATTGTCTTCGGCGAGCTTGCAGGAAAGACCGGCGCCGCTTATCTGATGTCGCTTCTTGGGCTGGAGAGAGATGACGAGAGAGCCAAGGCCGTAGCGGCAGGACTCAAGGGACTCAGGATGGGTGACCTAATCGAGATCCCATTAGAAGACAGGCTTGAAAAAAAGATAACTAATGATAAATAAAGAAGGTGTGTAAAGACAGGATATGTCCAAATGCGAAGAATGCGATGCTGGGATTTTAATTCCAAGCGATGCGCTTGAAGGAGAGATTGTCACTTGTCCAGAATGCGGCGCAAGTTATGAATTAGCAAGAGGTTCAGATGGCTTCGATCTAAAGCCTGCCCAGACGGTTGGCGAGGATTGGGGACAGTGAGACCCGACATCACCGTTCTTTATGACACCATCCGTTGGGAAGAAAAGGCCCTCCTAGAGGCTGGCAAAAAAAATAACATCAACATCCAGATGACAGATTGTAAGAAATTGGCATTGGATTTAGAAAAGAAGCCAGAGGATTACGGAATTGTAATTCAGAGATGCGTCAGTTATTATCGAAACCTGCATTCTACTGCGGCACTTGAAGGTCTTGGAGTCAGGGTGATCAACTGCCTTAACACGGGGGTGTTTGCAGGAAACAAGTTATTTACACACATGTTGCTAAAAAAGTTCGGAGTTCCGACTCCTGATGCGACAGTAGCATTTTCAAAGGATTCCGCGTTAGACGCGCTAGACTCACACGGGTTTCCCAAGATAATCAAGCCGACAGTCGGGAGTTGGGGAAGGTTAATTTCAAAGCTCAGCGACAGAGAAGCAGCCGAGGGAATTATTGAAAGCAGGGAGGGCATGTATCCAATTTACCAGATTCATTACATAGAAGAGTTTGTAAAAAGACCGCCAAGAGACATTCGTGCAATTATGATAGGCGACAGAGTTGTTGCGGCAATTTATAGAAATTCGAAGCACTGGAAGACAAACATGGCATTAGGCGGAATTGCAGAACCGTGTAAAATCACCGCAGAGATGCAAGAGATGTGCATCAAGGCAAAGAATGCTGTCCAAGGAGACATCGTAGGCGTGGATCTGATGGAAAGCGAGGAGAAGGGATTAGTCGTCCACGAGGTAAACAATACCACCGAATACAAGAATACCGTCAGAGTCTGTGATGTGGACATCCCATCCCTAATGCTAAAGTATGCCATTGAAAAATACAGGTAAGCAAGAATGGATCCTCATTTTACAGTCACACCGCGATTTGCAGTAAAGATGCTTGAAAAAGCACTAAGGCTCTATACGCCATCACTTTGCGAAAAACCGATGGCGGAATTTCTGGCCGACAAATGTGACGATTTAGGTTTTGAGGATATTCAGATTGACGAGGTCGGAAACCTGATTGCCAAGAAGGGTTCGGGATCTCCGAGGGTCCTGTTGTGCGGACACATGGACGTAGTTCCGGGAAAAGTCAGGGTCCGGAGAGACGGAGATTCGCTTTATGGCAGGGGTGCATCGGACGCAAAATCGCCATTGATGGCCATGCTGTTTGCCGCAGCGTCAATTCAAAACAACAATGGAACGATCATCCTTGTCGGGGCAGTCGACGAGGAGGGAAATGCGACAGGAATCAAAAATTTGGTTAAAAAGGAGATGGGTGTTGACTATGCAGTGTTCGGAGAACCAAGTGGGACCAAACAGATCACCATTGCCTACAAAGGCAGGCTGGCAATCAACCTCAAAGTAAGCGTCGAGGATAGCGCTCATGCCAGTGCACCATGGCTCTCAAAGAACGCCATTGAAGAATCAATGGTGTTTGTAAACGAACTAAAGGGGAAGCTAGAATCAAATCAAGAAGACAGGACCAAGGGGATGCTGCTAACAGCAACAATGACCAGGATCAAGGGAGGAACAAGCCACAACATTACGCCAAAAGAGTGCGAAACAATTTTTGACATACGTATTCCCGTAGATAAAAATTGTAAAGACGTTGAACGCCAAGTCGCGATATCAGTCAAGGAGATTGCAGCGGAGCGAGGCGTGGAGGCATTTTATTCAATTTTAGACGAGACCGAACCGTTTGAGGCACCGCATGATTCGCCAATTGTAAGGGCATTGACGCTGGGAATCATGGAGGTCGAACACTCGCGCCCGACTTTGATTAGAAAGACAGGTACGGGAGACATGAACGTGTTAGGAAATCAGTGGAAGATACCAGTTGTAACATACGGTCCAGGGGACCCCCACCAAGCCCATACGGTTGACGAGAAGGTGTCAATTGACGAATATCTAAGGGGCATAGAGATTCTCAAGAAGGCACTGCACCATTTAAAAAGACTTTATGATAAAAAGATTGGATAATGCTATGGTTTGTTGGATTGGGAGTCTCTGGATTCGGATCAATTCCCAATGAAGCGCTCAAAGTTTTATCAAAATCAGATATCGTCTACCTGGAGCAATTTACAAGTCCGATCGGCAGATCAGATTTAAAAAAAATCAAGGATGCCTGCAAGGGGGAATTCAGGCCTGCAAAGAGATGGATAGTAGAAGACGGAGACGAGATCCTGCAAAATGCAAAAAAGAAGAAAGTTGTCCTTCTGTCTTATGGAGATCCATACATTGCAACGACGCACATCGAGTTAAGAGTCAGGGCTGCCGGAGAAAAAATAAGGACGCGTTCTATCCATGCGTCTTCATCACTTACATCGATGATCGGAGAATGCGGGCTGCATTTTTACAAGATTGGAAGGATTGCAACGGTTATGAGCGAGGGCAAGTCGCTTACGACACCGTACTATGTAATTTACAAGAACGTCACGGAGGGAAGTCATTCGGTCCTTCTTTTAGAGTACAATCAGGACAAAAACTTCTTTTTGGATCCAGGGGATGCCATGGAGGGGTTGCTTGAGACAGAGAGAGGTCAAAGAAGAAACGTGATATCTGACAGGACGTTTGTTATTGTGGCCTCAAGGATTGGATTTGAAGATCAGGTCATAACTGCCGGAACGGTTGCAGGCATGAAAAGGCATGATTTTGGAAGGCCGCCTCACACCATAATTATTCCCGGCAGGATGCATTTTACAGAATCTGACGCGCTGAGGACATTTGCAAACTGTCTTGACGAGCCATTTGACAATTCAGATGCAACAAAAAAGATCTCAAAACAGATGATAGAAAGGTACGTCCCCATGATCAGGGAGGCGTTAGAAGAGATCAAGTCACGCTACAAAGACCAAAAAAAGTTCCAAGCAATCCTAGAAAATGCCGAATCATACATCCTGGATGCCGAAAAGTTTCTCGAAGACGGTCAGGACGAAGTAGCAATTCTGAGTATAGGCTATGCAGACGGGCTTGTTGACGCGTTAAGGTTGGCAGAAGGCCTTGATCCCAAAATGTGACTGCCACCGATTAATTAAAGAGGGGTCTGGAATCACTTAGATTTGTGAATTCAAAGGAAAAACTTGTCTTGTCATCGCTGTATTTGAGTCAGATCAACGGAAAAACCGCAGTGGAGATCGCTAGAGAAAAAAGCGCGTTAGACTATGAGGAGTATGATTCGGTGATCAAGAGACTGATCCAGGGGAAACTGCTTGAAGATGACTCCAAGACCCTGACGAGGGCTGGCAGGGACAACATCAGGTCGGTCCTGGCAGGAGGCGTATTTGACATTATTCATCCAGGACACATACACACGCTAAGCGCTGCAAAAGAGCTTGGTGATGTCTTAGTAGTAGTCGTTGCCACAGACAATACTGCTGTTAAAATGAAAAAACGCCGGCCCCTTCACTCACAAGATCAGAGAAAGGAACTGGTAGAGTCCCTGACAATGGTAGATTTGTGCCTAATTGGACAGGAGGACGATATTTTCAAGACGGTAAACCATGTAAGGCCGCAGACTATTGCGTTAGGGTATGATCAGGCACATCAGGAAAAATTCATCATCGAGGGGTGCAAAAGGATTGGCTTGGATGCAAAAGTCGCAAGGCTACAGTCACCAATTCCGGATAGTTCAAGCTCCAAGATTGAAACGGAGTATGGAAAATCCATTCACGGAATCTAAGGGATTATAGGAATTTTTACCGTGACTTTAGAGCCGTCCTTTAGTTTGTTGTACTTTCTAATGCATGTTTTGGATATCAGCTCAATGATTGAGTCATCATGGTGTGTTCTCTCCAAAATTATCAACTCACATGTAATTGAATTATTCAGTTTGGCTGAAAAGCATTTTACCCAGCCGTAGGTTCGTTTGCCATCAGAAAACCCCCTGATTTTAATGCCCTCAAGATCTTCAAATTGCTTAGCTGCCTCTTGATGAATTTTTTTATCCAGCTTGACATTTAGTGTTCCTGGAAATGGGACATAACCGATTTTGGATTTGAACTGTCTTGTGTACCCGTTCAGACTCATATAGTAGGCGCCCTCCCCCATGCCGGAAACCAGTGTTCCATTCAGTTCAACAAAAGACGGGGAAGGGTTCAGACTTTTTTGAAGGATTGTCAAAAGCTTTGCCATCTCAGAGTGTCCTTTTGAGGTGATTTTTACAGAGATACTCCCTCCGCTGATCATCCTCTCAATGAGTTGGTCCTCTTCTAACTCCATGAGGTGCTTGGATGCCGCTTGTTGGGATTTTTTTATGGCCGTCCCCAAGGACGAAGTGGTGATTTTAACAAAATTGTGTTTTGCTCCTTTTGACAAGAGGTGGGAAAGGGTGAGAATATGCTGAATCTTCAGTTCAGTCATGAATTTCATGCTATGCCTAGATCACGGAATGTCTTGAGATTCATGCCATCAGAGTTTGATAGCTTTGCCACCCTGTGGCCAACAACATGCTTGACTCCGGCGTTCTTTGCACCCTCTAAAAGTCTTTGAGTGATAATTCCATCTAAAAGAAGATATCTGATTCCGGACTGGGTCGATAATTTACTTACAACTTCGCTGATTGGAACCTTGAATACCTGGTTTTGGGCATCGTCTAGTGCAACGGCTTCCAGCGTTTCGTTTAGATTTGGAAATATTTTCGAGGTAATGTCTGCCAGAGGTTTGTCATCCTCGTTTTTGAGGGAGGGTGCAGATTTTCCACCTTTGATTTCGTCGGCTATTGGTTTGAGAATTTCATCAATTCTTTGAGGAGTCAATTCCTCAACTTCTACCCCGTTATCTGCCCGTAATTCATAGTCGACTGGGACAACGGATTTGAGTTCTTTTAGAATGAATCCACCGGCCCTGTCGCCGTCTAAAAACGCCACGATGGTTTCTTTTGAGTTACACAGTTCTTTGATGGACTCGTCAATTTTTGCTCCCTCGATTGCCAACGCGTTGTCATACCCGGCACGAAGAAGATTGATCACATCGGCCCTTCCTTCAACCAGGATTATCCAGCTTGAATCATGAACGCCGGAACTGCATGTAAGTTTCGATGATCCGTAGCTAGATAGTTTCTTTGAATCTCCATGATGGACGTCATTTAGCATGCTTTCTCCTTCACTTACAGTTTTAGTTGCCCATTTTTGCTTGATTTCTTTTGCCCGCTTTACAATGTCATCTTTCTTTGCAGCTCTTACATCGTCAATGGCATCCAATCTAAAGGAGCAATCAAACGGTCCGACTTTGTCTATGCTTTCAATGCTGGCTGCAATTAGTGCACATGTGTCAATATCGGTACTCATTGGAATCAATACGTCGCCAGACGTGGTGTTTGCAGTGGATTTTGCATTAACTTCGATTCTGCCCACTTTGGAGACTCGCTGCAGTTCGTTCAGATTCATCTCTGGACCTAGCAGACCCTCGGTCTGTCCAAAGATCGCTCCGATCAGATCTGCCCTTTCAACGAGCCCATCAACTTCGTAGGAAAGTTTAACATGATATTTGACAATTCCTGATTGAGGCATAAACTATTCATCTCCTTAATTACCATAATTTGGGTCTCTACTTTCGATATATGAGGGTATCGCAACAGGCAGCATGTTGCGTAACCCTGCCTAAATTAGGATAATCTTGGTCAAAAACGGCTTTGAAAGGCAAGTTGTGTAACATGCTAGCAACAGGCATGTTTCGTAACCCTATGATGTTGATGATTTAAGGACCACTTCCAAGTGTAACATGCTAGCAACAGGCATGTTTCGTAACCCTGTCAAAATTAGGATAATCTTGGTCAAAAACGGCTTTGAAAGGCAAGTTGTAAAAAAACAGGCTGGCAATAATTTGCTTCGAAAAGCCGAATTTGTCAAAAAAACGCACACGTAACCTGCCTAGAGATTTAAAAATGAAAAATGGTGATAGTTGTTTATTCAGTGCTAAATGAATGACCGCACGAACAGGATTTTGTAACATTTGGATTGTTGATTTTGAATCCTGAACCCATTAGGCTTTCGACATAGTCAACGTTTGCACCTTGAAGATGGTCGACACTATAACTATCAACTAAAAGCTTTACTCCGTTTTCCTCCATGACGAGATCATCTTCTTCTGGTGCTTTTTCAAAGCCCATTCCGTAAGACAGGCCAGAACAACCGCCACCTTGAACATATACTCTAAGGTATTCGGGTTTCTCGGCTTCCTCGTTCATAAAGTCTTTGATCTTCTCAGCCGCTTTTGCAGTAACTGTGATCATCTTTTGAGTCTGTTCAGTTGCCATTATGAACAAAAAGGATGGCTTAAATTATAATAAGCTTTTCCCACTCTGCCCAATAGTAATTCAATAGTTTGTGCGAGATTAAAAGAATTGACTGATTGCCTGTAGTTCTGCAACAGATATTTTCATGATAGTGTAGGCCATTATTCCCATAACTGTCTCCGCGTAATCGGTTAAGTTAGGTTTGATAACTTCAACTAATTATGCAAAATCTAGCAAGTTATTGAAAGATATACAGTAAGTAATCTACGAACTTCCATTTTTTACAAATTCTTTCATGTGACTTAACTGGTTACCCTGTAAATTATGCAGTTGTTTATTTGTGTCTGACGGTTCAGAATAGCCATTTCTCAACTACTGGTTGCCTAAGCAAAATGATTTTGTTACAACGCATTAACAAAATAAAGAAAGTGGAAAGTCGGCTATTTCTTTGACTTGTTGACAAATGCGGTCATTCGCTCTGCTCTGTCTGGATGAGTAAAACAGTTTCTCCAAGCAAGTAGTTCAATTGACAGACCTGTGTCAAGATCTGCATTTCTTCCTTTGTTGATTGCCACTTTGGACATTTGAACGCCCATTGCAGAACATCCAGTAATTTGTTGTGCCATCCTAAGAGATTCTTCTTGCAATGAGGCAAGAGGAACAACATGATTTACAAGGCCGATTTCTTTTGCCTCATCAGCCTTGATCATTTTTCCAGTGTAAACGAGTTCTTTTGCCTTTGCGATTCCTACAATTCTCATCAGCCTTTGGGTTCCGCCCCATCCTGGAGGTATCCCGATTGTTACTTCCGGTTGGCCCAGTTTTGCGGTATCGGCTGCAATCCTAATGTCACAAGACATTGCAAGTTCGCAGCCCCCACCTAACGCAAATCCGTTAATTGCTGCAATTGTAGGTTGCTTTACAAGTTCGACAGTTGCAGTTACCAATTGTCCTGTTTTTGCATATTCAACGGACTCGTCTGCAGAGATTTTTGACATGTACTCGATATCAGCTCCAGCAGAAAACGCTTTTTCACCTTCGCCAGTCAGGATGATTACTTTGACATCATCATCATGATTGAGTGCCTCAAAGGTTTTGATTAGTTCTTTTGCAACATCGGTGTTCATGGCATTTAGCTTGTCTGGTCTGTTGATTTTGACAGTACAGATGGCATCAGAAGTAGACACGGTAACTAGTGACATGAAAATTTCTCAAGCCATGTAAGACTTAAATGTTATCTATTTTCTAGCATGTTGCATAACCTGCCTAAATTAGGATAATCCTGGCCAAAGATGGCTTTGAAAAGCAAGTTGTGCAACATGCTGCTATTTTCGGCTTCATAGAAATCATCCATTTTTGACCGTCTTGTATCCAATTCATGATTATCAGATCCAATAGTAGAGATGCCTTGGGCATCCATACTCATTGATCATTTGATCCTATAGAATCGACAAAACGGTGAAAAACTGATGATTACTAGGAAGTCAGACTATGCTTCTTGCTGATTTTCCAAGCTCGAAGTACAGAGTAGTATTTGGAGTACTAGCAGATGTGCAGGATCTGCCAACGTAGATTCTAACGCAGACTCCATCAGCAAATTCTGAATGGTTGCCAGCATCGAAAACAACATGGTATAATTTTTTGATCGCCAAATACGGCAGATAAGAAATTATGATCAAGAAGAGTGTATTTTATCAACTATCAATAGTCAAGATAGAACCGTTTGTAGTAAATTATATTTCAGATTGAATCTATGATGGATATCTTGCGTCAGGGATTGTTCATTTCGCATGATGACAAATCTCAATGAAGCATAACCAGCGAATACACGATAGGCCAAAAAAAGATCATCTGTCCAACTTGATATTTATTTCAAAGCAAGTATTGCCGAACTTGTCGTCCCCGATGACTGATGTCACCTGCTACCTGTAATGCCGGCAGACTTTGTAAAAAATTATTGTGTGCATTTGTTGGAAAGAATCCTGGTAAAGAGAATGG
>RKRY01000026.1 GCA_007571135.1 Candidatus Nitrosopumilus sp.
GTGTGATCTTGTTGTATCATGTCCTGTTGTAACATGTTGGGATCTAAGAATGTATGGGTTGGGATTTTTGCCGAAATTATTATGAGCGGCAGTATACCAAGAACTTTTTACATATCCAGACATACGATCATGTAACTCATTAGCAATTTTTCTATTAAGCTCATCATAATTTTTAATTTTTTTAACATAGTTGTTGACTATTGTCCTTTCTAAGCCATTCTGATACAGTCCGCCCCAATCTAAAACATCCATCTTGAATAATTCTGTATACAGCTGTTCTTTTTCATTTGCCACATTCGTTAGTTCACTTACAGATTCTTTTTTGATGAACTTATCTAATATGTCTAGTGAAATATTTTGATTAAAAATGTGGGATAATGTTAATTTGGAAGGAATGGATACATTTTGTTCATTTGCCAATTTCTTAAGAATACTTGGCCTTGACATTGAGCGTAATTTTAGAAAATATCTGCCATTGGAATATTCTAATATTTTTGTAAAATCGCCTGAATCATAAAGATCCTGTAATTCCGTAAAACTAGCTTTTGATGTCAATCAGTGAGATTTCAACAATATTGATGATATAACTGATTTTATATCAAAAATTAGTCTGTTGTGTATTAGATGAATTATGACATGATTCAGTATTTTGTATAAAGAATGATCTTTGTTTCGATTTAGATAGTTGGATATCAGACTATCTATCATATTTTTGTCTGCAATACCGTACTTTTTATTCCTGATCGAGGCATTTTTCTTAAAAGTAAATATAAAATCTGTTTTTAATCCCCCCTTTCTACTGTCTTGAACAACTGATGATGCAGAATAGCCTATTGTGCCAACATCTGATACCTCCAAATTCAAACTAAACAACATCTCCTGTAATTTTTTCCATATTTGCTTATCATAGTTGTTGAACATCAATGTAAAATATTTGCCATTTTTTAGAACCCTGTTAATCTCAATCAGTATTTTTTCTAACAATTCTACATATTTGGTAACTGTTTTATCCCTTGCTTTGGCGTCACTTACCACAAGCTCATCATTCATATTTACATCAAAACCTAGCCAGTCATTCCACATCATACTTAGTTCTAAATATGGCAGTCGCTTACCATGAGGCGGATCCGTTATTATGTAATCGATTGAGTTATTGGGTAATTTCTTTAGTGCCGTATAACAGCTGTCGTTGATTAGCATTATGTTTCCCTTTTTGTTTTTAAGATCTTTGAGGTTTTTTACATAATTTACACTCGGATTTGACTTGGAAAATTCTTTTTTAGATTTTAGGATTCTTTTGTATCTGTTCTCAAAACAGTTCCAAGCATTTATCTCAAAATGTTCTTTCGGAATCCAGTAGCCTATTACCCAGCTTCCAACTTCCTTCTTATTTGATGTTACACGATTACCCTTCATTTTTTTACGATTGTTGATAACAAACACCATTTTACTTGCCTGACCAGAACAGGACGTAAAACAAAATCGGAAAAAATCTCTCAATTCCACATTTTGAATCTTGTTTATCTCCTCTAACAGTATTGATAATGCCAGTGTGTTTCTGGGAGTAAACAAATCGTGAACAGACATCCCTTCTTTTGCATTTATTCTTGAATTTTTAATTAATTTCTTTGTAGGAATGGTGGTTTTAATTTTCTTGTAAGTGAGGCCTCCCGACGTTTGTAAATCAGTTGGTTTTGTCATGTCTACTATTTTTTTGACCGATCCTTCTTTGTACCAGACCTCGACTAACTCATCATTTTTATAAATAAAGTGTGAGCCCGTAAAGGATTTACCGTCCATTCTAATTTCATACAAACTGTTAATTTTATCATACACGCTGTTTCGTATCTTTAAAAATTCTTTCTCTATAGTCTGAGGGTCGATGTTTCCCAACATCTGTTTTGTTATGAATGTGGACATTGGATTAATGTCAATGCCGATAGTTCTTCTGCCCAGAAAAACAGATTCTATGCTACTGATGCCAGATCCCAAGAACGGATCTAACACTATGTCGTTTTGTTTTGTGTATGTCTGAATATACTTGTCAATTACATTAAATGGTTTTTTTGACCAATACTTGTGCATCGAGTATATTCCAGTATATGATTTAGGCACCTCTTCGGAGCATTCCGCAAGCATTGTTTCACGCACCCCCTTCTAGCCGTGATCTCTTTACCTTCAACTGCAAACCTGATGGAATCTGGATTATTTAGGAATTCCGAGATTAGGTTCTGTAAACTTAACAGGATCTGGGAATATGGATCTCCTTCAAATTCATCTCATTCAAAATTTTTAAACCAGAATGCCTTTCTTTATGCATGGACATGTTGACTGTTGCAATTGCTTGTACAATCTCTTCTATCACTACAGCCATCTTAGTTTTAATCGGTACAAAGATCGGACAGAACCGTATCACCTCTTCGTTAAAATCAGAGATAAAATAATTGCAGCACAAATTATAATTCCAATCAAACCAGCATTGACAAAAGCATTTTCTATAATCCCTTCAAACATATACATAATTAGGTAGTTTCTACTTATAACCCTACGGGCAAGAAGGAGCTAGAAAAAAGAAAGAATTGGCAAACTGAAAATGACCCCAAAGCCCAAAAGGCAGAATTGGATTTTTATCGTGTATTTGAAAAAGAGTTTACTGGATCAAGTTTTTCCATAATGCCAAAACCAAAGGATTTCAAGAATATTTACTTGGATGTAAAACTTGATAGAAAAACCAGAGAAAACCTATTCCCCAAATGAGAGTTGGATTCGTGGCATAATACCATATTATTCAATACATAATGCTAGGACAGAAAAAACACTGTACGTTGAAGTAAAAAGACAAGGTTCTCTGGAAGGAAGGACACCGTCAGAAGAGATATTGATTGAGGTTATGGTTCCAATAAATGGAAGACCATAATCCAAAACGCCTCACTCTACAAGGCAAATTCGGTTTAGGTGTGATTTTCATTTTGGTGAAAACTCAGAATCCAACTCCCGTTGAGTTTACAGAATCCAGAAACCAACTCTATAAATCGTAGATTGAGTATAACAAACATATGATGGGGGTAGTGGTTGACTTTGTTTTTGAAAACCCATGGGTGCTGGGACTTGTTGTCTCTATTGGCATTTCATCAATACCACAGATCCGGAGAATGGCAAGAAGATCATTCAATCTGCTAATGTTAAGATTCCAAGCCGACGAGGTTGGGATCAATGCCACATATGTAAAAAACTATGAGCAATTACCAGACGGCGGTTTTAGCAATAGCCTATTTGAAACGATCAAAAACGAGATAAGCCACGACCAAATACAAAAAACGGCATTGGATCAACGCTTTCTAAGAATACGCTCTGTCAAACTTGGAATGAAGTTGTCTGTGTCATTAGACGATGAGGATGCCGAGATTGGGGATGATGATCACGGACATGCTTCGTGCAACGTAATCCTAGAAATGGATGCGGATATCAGGGGAACATCAAACATCAGTCATCTAGACAATTTTATAGCAATCGCCGAAAAAGTTCATGAGATAATACGGACTAGCTTATTTTCAGAAGTAATACTGAACTCCTCTTATGTGATTTGCAGAGTAAACAACATAGTAAATGACATGGATCGTCAGTCAACCAGATCACAGACCGTGGACGGTGATACCATCACCTACAAAAATAACTCAACATACATCAAATCATACAATCCCCACAATCTTATTAAAATTCTAAAGAAGCACGTCTATGCTTAGTTGCTTTTCCCATTATTACATATGGTTGTAGTTCCTTGATGAAATATTTTATGAATTGCTCATTGGATACTTCATTGGCCTCATACGTCTTGAGGGATACACCGCCATACTTTGACACAGACACATCTATTTTTGTGTCCCAGTATTCAACTTCATATGTTATTGAAGTTTTTACCATGTCCTTATATTCATCTTCCAGAACAGAATCTTCTGCAAGATTGATTCCGTGAATTGTTCCGCCTCGCCACAGTCCATCTCTTCTCACATTGCTCTTTTTGTGCTTTGAGTGATCTTGCTCTAGCTTTTTCATGTCAAAGTATAGCTACGAGCATAAATTCATCAGGTATTTCTCAGCCGACCTGAACAGGAACTTTTCCAAGTCCAGCCTGAACCGCACGGTCCTGTAATACTCTG
>RKRY01000038.1 GCA_007571135.1 Candidatus Nitrosopumilus sp.
AAAAATGAGAGTTCATAGCTTGCATATTCTATATTTTTCAATAACTTGCTAGATTTTGCATAATTAGTTGAAGTTATCAAACCTAACTTAACCGATTACCCAGGATCCTGCCGAATCCTTTACGCAGCTCCTCCAGAAACACGATAAAGCTTCCGCTGTCTGCCCTGTTTGCAAGCCGGCAGACAAACCTCTCTGTGCAACGCGCCAAACGGGTGGAATCTTTTTCCTGACAGGCTGACAGGTGTTGTCACCGGCCTGCCGATCGGGTACCACCCGTTCTGGGTGTTACGCTAACTCGTATTTCAGAAGATAAGAACGTCCCTAAAGCACTGCCGATCGGATACCACCCGTTCGGGATGTTCCGCCATATGATAAGATGCCTCATCCAGGACATTGGCCTGTATCCTATTGCTGCATGGCGTTCCACATCCTTCCAGCTTTTTTTAAACACATTTTGTTCGAATTCTGAGGCTGCCTTTGGGTGTCCTGACCTTGGTCTGCGTGATGAGAAGCATCCTGTGCAACAGATCATACATGCTGGAGGAGGCGTACTTTACGCCGAACTTTTTCCTGACGTGTATTATCAGCAGTCGTGCCGTCCACAACGATGACTTGTACCCGCATCTGCCAGGATCAGCAATCAGGTCTGTCCGCAGCTGCATGAGCTGTTCTGGCGTAGTGACTTGGTCTAAAATTGGAACACAACGAATAGTATTCTCTAGTATATTGCACAACTTGCTTTTCAAAGCCATATTTGGCCAAGATTATCCTAATTTAGGCAGGTTATGCAACATGCTAGTATTCTCTAGCCAAGTAGTCTGTCAAGATGTTTTAACATGTAACCTAGACACTAAGTACGACATAATTTCTATATGGTAGTTTTACCCATCTAGCAAGACTGCGTTAACGATTCCATTTTGTCCCGGTTTTGAAACGACTCTGCATCTACCTTCCTGCGTTTCAAGGATCGCACCCTTTGTAATGATGCCCCTTCTTTGGTAGTCATTGTTTGTTGAATTTTCCAAAACTTTTAGAATTTTGGATTTTTTTACCTTGGCATCCCCTGTTGCAAGATTGACAAAATCAATTGACTTCAAAGCTGTCTTACTGTTGTTTCCTCTGACTCTTCTAGTTACCGTAACTTGTGCCCCGTTAATTGCCTCGTTTGGATATCTGTCAGTTTCGTACTTTCTTCTAATTCTAAGCGGATGTCTTCTTCCTCCAGTTGTCTTGCTAGTTGCCAAGTTCTCTACTGACTTTCGCATGAGTCATATCCAAACTGCTCTAATTTATACAAAACGCAAAAATTTAGCCTTGAATCGAACACTTGGTTGATTTTGTATTATCTGTGTCGTGGAATAGATTGCTTTATCCTCTGGCAGTCTTTCTGACTTTTGAGAACAATCTTTGTTTTAGATCTTCTACGTCTCCCTGAATTCCAAAATATTTTTGGAACTTGTCTGTCGTGCTGTAGATCTTTAATCTTCCTACATTTTGATGCGTAATGAAATCCAGCTGTCTTAATTCTTTGAGATGTGCATAAACTCCCGAACCCCTTGTTTCTACAAGATGTTTTGATGAAATCGGCTGCATATATGCAATGTATGACAACGTTTTCAATGTAGCATTTGGCAGGATTGGTTTTGCCGCATATTTTTTTACGGTTGCACTGTATTCGGGTTTTAACTGAAAGACATACGACCCATCTGGCAAAATCACAACTTCTAATGCCTTGAATGCGGACTTTGTCTTTTTCATGATGCCGTTGATCAAATCCAGCGTCTTCGTTCTTGATTCCGTGCCTGAGGCCCGAATCAGCTCGTCAACTCTTAGCGGTCTTCCTGCCGAATATAGCGCCGATTCTATTCTTGCAGTTGCTTCATCCATACTTCCACTTTTTACCATAAACTATCACTTTTTGAGAATTAGTTAAATAATCACCGCACCCATTTTTGATCAGTTTGTCAACTCTTCTTTTATTGCGATAATCTTGATGTCATCTTCTATTTGTTCTAAATTGACCTTTTGGTCTCTTGCCAAAAATAGCACGGCAAAAAAACATCGTATGGAATCAATTTCATCTAGCTCTGCAATAATTTCTTGCAGAATGCCAAAACCCTTATCTGCAATTTTCTTCATAATCAGATCCTCGTATTTTCCTATGATACTTTCAAGGGAAATAAAGTATTCCTGGAAATCTGGGGTTTCGATCGGCTCAATTTCTACCTGTTTGCTTCTTGATTGTGGGTTTGCAATTGTTCCAATAAGATTCTGTAACAGTCCTAACAAATCATCTAATGACACCGGATACGTTGATTCATGCCTGTATGGAATGTTGATTAGTTGAATATCTACGTCGGTTCTCTGCTGCATTGGTTTTTTCTGCATGGCCGTTCTTTGTAGGGCAAAAATACTCTCCACTTTCATTCTGTAGATTAACGACGATGATAACGCAGCCATTCCTGCTACCTTGAGATCTCTCTTACCTGATTTTTCTAGAATCTTGATCAACAAATTCAAAATATGAATAAGATCAATTTCCCAAACATCCTTTTTTGCAACCGATGTTGGACTAAATAGAATGTTCACTGGTTCTTGAGAAATGCTGTTAGGCGAATCACTCACACAATGATTCACACACTGTCCCATAATATCTAATGGCTCTATTTTTTTTCTACTTCCAGTCAACTCTTATATTGTTAGTAAAAAAACCAAACTCATGAAATCGGCTAGGATTCATAGCCCAAATGAGCCTCTTGTTATGTATGAGTCTGAAAATCCAAAACCGGAAGGCACTGAGGTTCTTTTAAAGACAAAGTCAGAAGGGATCTGTCACAGTGATCTGCACTTGTGGGAGGGAGGGTATGATCTTGGGGATGGCCAATTTTTGAAAGTTACAGATAGGGGAGTAAAATATCCTGTCACGCCTGGCCATGAAATTGTTGGAACCGTACAGGAAATTGGTAAAAATGTTTCTAATGTGACAGTCGGAGAAGATGTCCTTGTTTTTCCGTGGATGGGATGCGGAGAATGTCCGGCTTGTAAGGCAAAAAATGAAAATTTATGTGACACCCCAAAGTCAATGGGACTTTTTCAAAATGGGGGGTATGCTGATCATGTACTAGTTCCGAATTCTAAATATCTGGCAAAGCTTGATGGCGTTGATCCTGATGCCGCAACTTCGTTGGCATGTTCTGGACTGACTGCTTATACTGCAATTAAAAAGGCAAACCAAAATTCTCCAGAATTTATTGTAATTGTGGGAGCAGGGGGATTGGGTCTGATGGGCGTGCAAATTGCAAGTGAAATAACTAATGCAAAAATCATATGTATTGATTTGGATAACGCAAAATTGGAGACCGCAAAAGAGATGGGTGCGCATTTCACTATTAACTCAAAGGATCCTGAAACTGTTCAGAAGATTCTTTCTATTTGTAATGATAAGGGCGTAGACAGCGTAGTTGATTTTGTCAATGCCCCCACAACTGTAAAAACTGGTCTGGCAGTATTGAGAAAACGCGGCAACCTTGTTCTAGTTGGACTGTTTGGCGGCTCTGTCGATCTGCCTCTTGTCACCGTTCCTCTAAAGTCAATCGTTATTCAGGGTGCATATACTGGGAATTATGATGACATGGTTGAATTGTTAAGCCTTGCAAGAAAAGGAATAATCAATCCTGTAATCTCCAAAAGATACTCCCTTGATGAAGCAAACGATGCCCTAAAAGACCTGAGAGCACGAAAAATTATTGGCAGAGCAGTAATTAATCCCTGACTTGCATTTTTTCTACTGCATAACCCTGCCTAGAAATAGTACGTTACTGCAATTTTGCCATCAGGACAGGATTTTCCACCCAAAACACGTTTGGATCAGGCCATGAGACGTATCCTACCGCGCACTGACAACACAAAATGCGCTGACTTGGACAAATGCTTGTGCTACACGGGTGATTGATGGAAGAAGGAGCAAAAGGAGGCAACTATACTGCCGATCATATTATTTTCAGCAACAACGATTCTCTGGAGATGAATCTCATGATGTTAGTCTGTGCCTGTAGGTACGTAGTGATTTGGTCTAAAATAAGAACAGAAACAGACAACATTTTCTGACCAAGCAACATAGATCCAACCTCCACATACATAATCCATGAAAGAAA
>RKRY01000163.1 GCA_007571135.1 Candidatus Nitrosopumilus sp.
GTCAACCATGGCAGTCTTTCTAGACGCTCTTGTCTCAGAATCAAGTGGCAAAGAGTGGAAAGACGCATACAAAATACTGAAAAGGGAATCTGTTAGTGTAGCAGAAACACTAGTGCATGCGCGAAAAAAATCTGGCGTACATAAAGAGGGACTGATCAGGTGTTCGGTAACTGCCGGACGTGAACCCATATCGGTAACCATACTGCGTGCACTTGGCAAGGGAACTCAGAGATATTTTGGCACAAAGCAAGAATTTTCAACGGCAAAAAAACTTGGCAAGATGACACGCGGACTCAAACAAAACAAGATTCCATTACTATCTGACATAGTAGACGTCATCGTGGATGTCTGCAAGCATGCACCAACAATGATAATGATCGACGAGTTTGGAAAGAACATAGAATACTTTACCGCCGATGAGACCCAACAAAGTGATCTATTCCTGTTACAGCAGCTAGCTGAGATGGCGGGTGCAGGCAGAAAGCTGCCACTGTTTATCATAACATTCCAGCACATGGCATTTGAAGAATACGCCATAGGGACAACCCTGTCACAAAAGCAAGAATGGGCAAAAATTCAGGGACGCTTTGAAGACATTCCATTTGCAAACTCTCTAGATCAAACACGGCTCTTAGTGTCAAACACGATAGAATTGGACAAGAATCCACACAAGCGTATAATCGTAAAAAACTGGGCGGAAAATCAGGCTTGTCTGATGAAGGATCTTGGGATTGACGGTGTCTTTGATGCAAAACTAATCGCTGCATGCTATCCACTCAGCCCAATAGTTTTGGAAGTCCTTCCAGAACTGTGCTCTCGGTATGGCCAATACGAAAGGACACTCTTGTCATTTTTATCCGGTGCAGGAAAATATACAGTGGCAACATTCATAGACGAAAGCACATGGAGTGAGGACAATATCTTGCCTACAATGGAGCTTGATATGCTGTACGATTATTTCATATCCGGAACTAGCATGATTCATTCAAGCTCTGCTAACATAACCAGACTGAGAGAGATTGAGACCATAATACGCGATGCTCACGGACTTGATGCGGTAGAAACCAAGGCTCTCAAGATAATCGGCATGTTAAACCTGATTGGACGATCAGGATATCTAAGGGCATCACAAAAGATGTTAGACTGTGCCATGAATTGCCATTCTCAGCCAATACTGAAAAGACTTGCAGAAAAATCTATCATCACATATAGAAAACACACCGATGAATACAGAATCTGGCATGGCACAGACATTGACATCGCATTGAAACTAGACATACATCGGAAGAGATACCAAAATACACCCTTGCTGGAGATTCTCAAGGACAATCTGATCATAGAGCCGATTGTGGCTCTGAATTACAGCATTGAGACTGGAACCCTGCGGATATTTGAGAGGCGTTTTACGACAGACAAGGAGTTGCGCCTGAGTGAAAATTATGATGGTGCAATACTGTATACATCTGATGGCAGGTTGTCGCCAACGTGTGACAAGCCGGTCATAATGGTAAATGCCAGCAACACGTCTAGTCTTCGCCGGGCCGCAATAGAGGTGGCTGCACTACGGGATGTACTAGAAAGTAACAGGGATGTTGCATCCGATTGGGTGGCCCGAAGGGAGATGGAGGAGAGACTAGCCGAGGCCGAGGTAGCCCTAGACATGGAATTTGATGCAACATACGGCAATAAGGCAAAGTGGTCATATCTTGACAAAACACTAACTCAGGACACACATACCATGTGTGTATCTTACGTATGTGAGAAGGCATACTCAAAAACCCCGCGCATACACAATGAAATGCTCAACAGGAATGTGCTGTCCTCACAGGGTGCAGCAGCAAAACGGAACCTTCTGGATGCCATGATTACCCATACAAATGAACCGCAATTTGGGATAAAGGGATACGGTCCTGATAGGGCCATCTACGAGGCAGTATTTTACAGAAACAAAATCCATGTACCTGATTCAAAAATGGGGTGGAAGTTGCAAGATCCTAAAGAGGATGCAGTTATGCCTGCTTGGAATGCCATGCTAGATGTCATCAGGAAAAGCAAAGGCCGCACAAATTTGTTGGAGATATACCGGGTATGTAGAGGCGTTCCATATGGAATGAAGGATGGAACCGCATCTACATTCCTAGCTGCAATTCTGCTAGTCCATGCCAAAACTATTGCGCTATACGAACATGGCACGTATGTTCCATATCTTGCTCCGGAGATAATAGAAAGGATGCTAAAAAATCCAATACATTTTGAGACAAAGTATTTCAAAAATACGCCATCTAGAAGGAAACTGCTAAAGACCTTGGCGTCGGATTTTAAGATAAATTCTGATGGCAGTGTCTTGGATGTGGTCTCCCATCTAGTCACAACCATCTCAGCCCTTCAACCATACGTAAAACAAACAAAATTGTTAGACAAACATTCTATAGCTGTTAGAGACACTATTCTAAAAGCAGTAGAACCGGATACTCTTTTGTTTGAAGAACTTCCGCATGCACTCGGATTAAAGTTGATCAATACCAAAATCTCGGATAAAGAAATACACAAGTTTTCAAGGATCTTGGTAAAATCAATAAACACCCTTCAAAACAAATTTTCTTCTACTATCTCTGAATTGAAAGATTTATTGCTAGTAACTACAGAAATGGATGACCGAAAAAAACTATCTAATACTGCATCTATTGTTTTGAAAAGTGTTTCAGATCAGAAGATGAAGGTGTTTCTAACCGCTCTCACTGCAGATGCATTGGAACGAGATGAGGACTGGATAAATTATGTAGCACTAAGTATTACGAATAAACTTATGTTGGATTGGAGTGACGATCAGAAACTCTTGTTTGAAAATAGTTTAACAGACATTGCTAATAGTTTTAAAAGACTAGCGGGCATACATTTTTCCACAATCCTAAGTAATCTTAGAAAACCATCATATCAAGTGATTGTAACAAAGACAGATGGAACTGAGCATAGAAATATAGTATCATTAAAACCAGAACGAGAAAAAGAATTAGAAAATTTTACATCCAAAGTACTCTTAGATATGAAAAAAAATGGATTTACACAAAAAGATCTTAGTGTATTTATGGCACTCTTTATTTCCAAGATAAAATAACGATTCAAAATGTTATACGCCATGGCAGATCTTTCAGGCAACGGTCCAAATAATGATCAGTTTATGGGAATTGTTATAGGAACACAAGAACACATATTGAAGATAATAAAATATTTAGAGTGTGATCCAGATCACCCAATCAAGACTACGCAAGAACGCTCTAAATTGTGTTCAAAACTCAAATTCGACCAAGAGAACATCATTGCGTTTTGTTTTCAAATAAATAAGGATCAGATAATCGCAAAGACTGTTGCAAAAACCACCGGAAGCAAAACCACCCAAAACAAAATTTTTAATACGTACAACTATGCGTTGCATAAATTAATATCAAAGGATCTTAATGATTTTACCCTACAATATAAAATCGGTTTACGTGATGTTAGATTTGAATGTGATTCTGACTGTAGGGATTTCTTGAAGCTACTTAATTTCTACTATGTTGAGAAAAAAAATTTTCATTTTTTATCTGATCTTGTAGCTTGGTCAAACAACCGTAATAGAAAAATTGATGGCGTGAACGAGCGAAATCTTGTGGACGCACTTGAAAGAGAAATGAATAGAGTGTTTAAAAAATAAGCAGTAGCCATAGATTCAGAGTAATTCTCACTATACATCTACTAAATCAAACAAACTATCAATTGCATCTAATTAATTTTAGGGGTCTGCTTGAGACAGATAATCAGACAAATTCCATACCTTGAATGCAAGATGACACAAATCACGTTCTCTAGACTTAATTTCATTAACAGTCCATTTGTCATAGTTACAAAGATACTGTTTGTTCAAATCTAGATCTGATTTCAAATAATTAATGTCATCATTGTTGAAAGAACTTTCTTTTTTTACTTTAAAACTAAGTCTACTTGTGCTTGTTGACCAAGGCTTCGGCATTAGTGTAATATTACCTAACCTGTCTTTATGATGATCTAATTCATCTTTATTTGGCCAATCTTTTACATTAGGTGTTTTGGGAAAGATATATTCTATTACCAATTCATTTGGAATGTAGGATTGACTGTTGTTATTTTTTCGAATCTTATGTTCCAATGATGTCAAGATATATCTGATTTCACCCTCTGTAAAACCTGATACATTGGCACGAAACATAGAAATGAATTCTTTTTCTTCTACATAACTGAGGGAATCTCTTGAAGTATCTTTTAATATTGTATGCAGTATTGACGGTAATTCTTCACCATACATAATCTGTTTTGTAACGTCACTGCATATTCGTTTCAATGTATCAACATTTTTTTCACATATTGTTCTATACATAAAAAAGAATTTTAAAAGGCAATCAATTAACGACATAGTTTGTTTATTGCCAATTCCCCATTTTCGGCATGCTGCAATTATCGGTCTTCGAATATGTATTGCCCCGATCTGCTTTATGCCGTAAAATGCATGTCTCAATCCCTCTGGATATTGATCTGGGATATCTTCCGGCTTGTTTAAAAGTTTGATAATTTCAGAATCTAGCTGCAATTCCAAAATATACTCATTTATCCTGTCCTGATTTCTACATCTCTTTTTTATGGATTGAAAAAGATTGTTTTTACGTATGTCCTTAATATCTTCTTTAGGTCTAGAAAGCAATGACTCATAGAGAAAATTATCTGGCTTATCAAACTCTTTCATCACACTATCCCACAAAGAGGCTGTTTCTTCTTTCTTGTATGATCTTTTTAGTAAGTAATTCTTGATTAAATCGGCTTGATTTAGTCCAAGTCCTGTAGAATTTAGTGATTGAAAAATTTGGTGTGAATATGTGTCGTTAGTTATTCCGACCGAAATAAAGAATGTTTTTTTGCACAAATCATCAAATATATCCTCTAATTTGTACATCATACACTTAAAGCCATTATCGGGACACGCCACATGGCATTTTTCACATAATGCTGTAGCTTCAACAAGCAATATTTTATAATTTTTTAATAACAATTTTTGGGGCTTTCTTATGCCTGTTTTAGTATTTTGTTTAAGATTATTGTTTAATTGAATATCATTTAGAGTAGCGTTAACATCAGTGTCAATTAGTTGAATTATGACATTTTTATTTTCATCTACTATTAATTTATTAATTTTGGTAATTAGACGTCTAATGATGTCTTTATCTGCTTGAGCCTCATCTTCATATTTTCGCACGGATTCTCTAATCGCACAGAATAACAGGGTAAGAGTAACTAAACGTTGTTGACCATCAATGATCTCATGAAGATTCATAGGTCTAGAAAGGGTAACTGTTGTTCCTAACAAATACTCGTCATTTTTATTGTCTACGCCATCTAGATAATCAGACATTAAATCATTCCATAATGTTTCTGTTTGTTCTCTGTCCCACACATATGGTCTCTGGTAATTTGGAATTATGTATTTGATTTGATTGTTAAACACAGTGTTAAGGTCATATTTCTCAACTAAATAATTAGGAAGCATAACTACTTGGTCACCACTTTAGTCGATTATTGGAGATGTTGTTCCTTCCGCTCACATTATTTGTTTACTATAATGGATTTTATAGTTTTGATCATTCTAGTCTGGATCCCTACTTTTGTAACTGCATTGAGACCCTGACAAACGATGATGCATGGTACTGAGAATAATCGCCTGAATAGATATGTATCCAATTCATCCTAAAAGGAAGCAAACGCCTATGGCGAATGTCATATCCTACTCCGAAAGCTGGAACCACATTAACGCCAAAACGAGATAGCATGATGTTGGTATCATAAGACAATCTATCATGACTGGGCATGAAATAAAATTAATGTATATATACCTAGACAAAATACTTAATGTACTCATAGTTGAACCCCGAGGGCTAACCGTGTTAGCGCCTTGGGTAACGTGACTATGAGCCTTCTTATTCACCTGTATCGTGACTAATCGGAACTAATTATATGATGGTGTTATAAGATATAATTCGTGACAAGGCATGTATGTGGAATATCAGGAGGCAAGGACTCTGGTGCACTTGCAGTATACATGAGAGACAAAATTCTGGACATGGAGTATTTCTTTTGCGATACGGGTGCTGAGCTGCCAGAAACATATGCGTATCTTGCAAAGCTTGAGGTCGTACTGGGCAAAAAAATAATCAAATTAAACTCTACAAGAAGCTTTGATCATTACTTTGAAGTGTTTCGTGGCACCTTACCATCTCCACAGATGAGATGGTGTACAAGTATGCTAAAGATAAAGCCACTGGAGGACTGGATAGGGGATGACGAGGTTATGTCATATGTAGCTATCCGGGCAGACGAGAAAAACAGAACAGGCTATGTCTCGACCAAACCTAACATCACGACGGTCTTTCCATTCATTGATGATGACATAGACCATACTGGCGTGATAAAAATATTAGAGGATGCTGGAATCAATCTGCCGGATTACTACGAGTGGAGAACCCGCTCCGGGTGCTATTTCTGCTTTTTCCAACGTAAGGCAGAATGGGTAGGACTTGCAGACAAACACCCGGATCTCTTTGAGCGTGCAGTCGCAATAGAGCAAAAGACGCTCAAGGATGCCGGGGTTGCAGGAGACGCAGATTTCAAGGCACATGGAATGAAAAGCAGACAATACACTTGGTCCGAAGGAGAGACATTGACACAGCTTTTAGAGAGACGTGATGAGATAATGGCCAAGCATGAGACTAATCTCAAAAAGAAAAAAGCAACAAGAAAGAACCTGCCACTAGTTGAAGTTTTAGCTGATGCTCTAGATGAGGATGATGAAAAAACACCTTGTACAGTGTGTCATTTATGAAAATTATGATTCGTGTAAACTAAATGAAACATCTTCTGATCCGTACGCGACAAAATCTTAAAAAGAGCATTCAATTTTATGCATTATATGGGCGAAGAGAAAATATTACCGATACGCATAGGCGCAGCTCTCAAATCTCTTCGTAACAACGATTTTGATGCTTATTCTGCAATTTATGAGATTATAGATAATTCAATTCAGGCGGATTCCAAAAAAATCAAAATAAGGTTTGAATTCAATATCCCTGTGGGTAAACGAAAGCCACGACCCGTCAGTATAGCATTTGGAGATGATGGGACCGGAATGGATATGGATACTTTACAACATTGTCTAGCCATTGGTTATTCACAAAGATATGATGACAGGAATGGGATAGGCCGATTCGGAGTTGGAATGACTATGGGAGCAATTAGTATATGTGGTAAAATTGAAGTCTATTCTAGACCCAGGCAAGGAAACTGGAATTATACATTATTAGATAATAGTGGGATCGATAATGATGAAGATCCATTTCTTCCCATAGCAAAACAAAAGGATTTGCCCAATAATTACAAGGATCTAGTAGGCGACTATGGTACACTAGTAATTTGGACTAGAATTGACCGCATTGATTCAGAGTTTGACATAAATGAATTAAAACATCGTATAGGCAGAGTATATCGTAAATTCATTGGCGAAGAAATAATTAAAGATGATAAAGTAATACAAAACCCAAATAGAAGAACTATAGTAATTGATGATGGTACCGGAAATGATGAATCTGTATTTGCACACGATCCACTCTATGTAACCAAAAGCAGACAATTTCCAAATGATGAACGTGCAGATCTCCAACCAGAGTATTCTTTCGAACATCCTGTTCACGAGGTTGACGCTCCGTCTAGTGGAGACCAAACCGGGAAAATAGTCATTAGGACATCTATCTTACCAAAAACTTGGAGATCAGCTCAAGAGAATGCAGATCTGCCAGGATATGGTGGATCAAGCAAACACAACAATGAAAGACGTGTTATGGAGAATGAAGGCTTTTCCATACTACGAAATGGTCGTGAGGTATACTATGGAACAATATCTCGGTTCTCACCTGCTTCAAAACCCTTGGACAGATTCTGGGGATGTGAGATTGATTTTGATCCTACTTTAGATCATTGGTTTTCTATACGTAATATCAAGGTGGGGGCAAGGCCACTCAAAGATCTTAGAGAAGCATTACAAGAGAAAATCCGCCCAACCATAACAAACAACTTTAGAAAGACCATTCAGGAAGTGGTAAATCAAGAAAAGCAGAGAGAACGTGATGCTGAAACCGGACCTATAAAGAGCCACATAGGTATGGAAAAGGAGATCGGAAAAATTACAGGGCATTTGAATACTACCCAAACTCCAAAAGAAATTGAGGCCAATGTCAAGGAGCGAGCAGGACAATTATTTGATGAACCAGAAGAGCAAGAAGAGTATAAAGGCGCAATTTTAGATGAAAACACTCCATACAAAATAATTCACGATTCTAAGGCTCGTTCCGATGGTCCATTCATAGACGTGCTTCATGATGTCGGTAAAAAAACAGTTCACTATAACATGAATCATCCTTTCTTCATAGAGGTGTATCGTAAACTATCTGAAATAAAAAAAATATCCCTTGATCCACAAAATCAAAAGCTTCAAGATCTTGCTGAGGATCTCAAAAATGATATTGACAAGCTTATCTATTCTTATGCAGAAGGCAAGTATGATCTAGATGATTTTACAAGGTTGCAAAGTGTAGGAGATACAATGGATGAACACATTACCAAATGGAGTTATTACTTACGAAAAATATACAAGTCATAGAGAAGGTTAGATGCTAAATAGCAATATACCACGTAGCGAATTAGAAGGTTCTCTAAGTCCATATTGGGATTCGTTGAATTTTATACTTAAAGATCTATACCCAAGTGGAGATTTCGATATAGAAAAGAAGGAGGTGTTAGGCACCCTTCATCATTCTCTCAACATATCAGCGTACAAGAAACCAGAATTTCGTGCGAATCTACTCAGATATGCAGATCCAAAAACACGATCACGATTTTTCCAAGAAGTTGGACTAAATCCCCAAAATACGCAGAATCTAGACATATTAATTCAGCATGCAGCAAAACTAGAATGGGGACACAACAAAGAAACACGAATGTTTATCGACATATTTGGTTACGAAGATAATCTATTACCTAGTAAAATACCTGTTCAAGAAACAGAGTACACTATTACATCTAAAGATCCGCTCAGAATGCTCAAGGAATATCAAAGCAAGATATTCTTTGAAGGAATGCACTTGGCCGAAAACCCTTGGACGCGTTTTATCATTAAAATGCCTACAGGTGCTGGAAAGACACGGACAGCGTTAGAAATTGTAAGTACTTTTTTGAATTCGGGAATAGAACAAAATATGAAGAGACAGGTGGTGTGGCTTGCGGATCGAGAAGAGTTATGCGAACAAGCGATAAAATCCATGAATACGATATGGTCACACGTAGGCAAGGATGATCTACACATATATCGGATATGGAACAAACATACTCCAACTAGTTTCAAGCCTAACGCGTTTATTGTTAGCATGTATCAAAAACTCAAAAATTTGGTAGATTCGGATAATTTTCCTAGACCGGATCTAGTGGTTGCAGATGAGGCTCATAATGTAATAGCACCCACGCATAGTAAAATCATAAGACGTCTTGAAGAAAACGGTACTAGAATAATCGGTTTGACTGCAACGCCCGTAAGGGGAATTGATAATCCTGAGAACAAAAAACTGCGCACTTATTTTAATGACAATATTATCGAAATTGATTCGGGCGATGTAGATAACATATCGTATCTACAGACCCATGGTTATCTTGCATATTGCAATACAGAGACTATAGAATCAAACATAGAATTTACATTAAAGGAAAAGGAACGTAGAAAATTTGCAGGCGATCATGACATTCCGCAAGAATTACTTGATAAAATAGCAAATGACAATAAAAGAAACATAGCAATTGCGAGACGCCTTAAAAGCCTTATACAGGAGAAGAAACAAATTTTGTATTTTGCCCCTAACATATATCAGTCTAAATTAATGTGTGCGATAATCCTGTCTATGGGAGTAAATGTAGCACATGTTGACGGTGAGACTCCAATAGAATACAGACGCGATATCATATCCAAATTCAAAGAAGGTAAGATTCAATGCATATGCAACGTTCAAGTATTTGCAGTTGGATTTGATGCACCAAATATTGATGTCGTCTTTATTGCACGTCCCACACGCTCCATAGTTTTGCATCAACAAATGATTGGACGGGGCATGCGGGGGCCTAGAATGGGAGGAACCAAAAAATTCCAATTGATTCGTGTATTGGATATACTTCCATCAATACAATTAGCGGACGAGTATTTCATTGATTTATGGAAGAGTCGTAAATTCTATGATTGACGTTGCATTTTTTTGCAAGTTTAAATGCATCTAGTTTACTCATGCTGACCGTAGTGTCTAGGCTAGATATTCACTTATCTTGATGGGCCTAGCCTCGACGCTCTCCAACATCTTTTTCATGGATCCCCTCATCTCCTCCATGCTCTCGTACAGCTGGTTCCACGTAGCCTTCTGACAGGCGTCAATTTCCACAAAAATCAACATTCCGCACCTGCTTTCCCTGGTTTTTCACGGCATATCGGGATGCGCCGTGGTCATGCCTTTCGATCAGTCTTTGTCGGCACAATGATAAGTGATTGTTAATCATAAACACTACGGGCTTTCCATGTGATAGTGCGGACCTGATCCCTTTTAGATCGTTGGATCAAAATTGTATGACATTATGCGTGACTTAACCGATTACGCCTCTTGGGTGTCGTGTCTGTCCTGCTGCAGAACAGGTTCAGGTGTCTTAAACGCACACCTGCATTGAGTTTGCTTGAACGGCTCAAATTTTCATACCACCTTCGTATGTCGTCATCTGCAAGCAGATCCTTTACTGGTTTCTTTGCCATCGGCTTCCAAGACCGAGTTTTATTTAAGGCGTCTTTTTTCTGACTGTTTGTATTCTGCCCGCTGTCACTACGGACAGTTTCGTCATCTGCCCCTACTCTGCTTACTTTTTTTGATCCGGTTTGCTTTCGAACTGCCTCTTCTTTTTCCGGGCTGTTTTTGATTCTTTGTTTGTTTTGCCCTGAGCATAGTGTCTAGGTTACATGTTGGAACATCTTGACAGACTACTTGGCTAGAGAATACTATTCATTGTGTTCCAATTTTAGACCAAGTCACTACGGAATCACTCCGTCCTCTAGTATGTTGCACAACTTGCTTTTCAAAGCCATATTTGGTCAAGATTATCCTAATTTAGGCAGGTTATGCAACATGCTACCGTCCTCCCCTCGGACTCGTCTTCCCGGATATTTGAGAACGGGCTTGGAGGGCTTCGATCCCTCGACCTGTAACTTAGGAGGCTACCACGCTATCCATACTGCGCGTCATTTGACTCTGCGCCACAAGCCCAGCGAAAAAAACATTCCTAATTATTTAAGCGTAATCAAGATTCTCTCTAATTAATTTTGCAATATTTCTCCAATCAGAATCCTCTCGTTGGTTCCATTTTTCAAAGTATATTACATCCTTGAGTTCTAATCGCGGTAGCCATCCTGCAGTTTCAAGATCTGGCTTGTCTGCAAACTCGTTTACATATCCTAAACACAGGTATGCAACAGGAACAACGTGTTCGGGCAAATCGAGAGCCTGCTTTAGGGTATAATTTGACAAGATACTTACCCACCCCAATCCTACTCCTTCCGTTCTGGCTGCCAACCATAAATTCTGAATTGCACAACAGACACTGTATAGGCCAGCTTCGGGAATGCTTGAACGCCCAATTACAAAAGGACCAAATTTTGATGGATCATACGTAACACATAGGTTTACAGGAGACTTTAAAATCCCCTCTAGTTTGAACGCCAAGTATTCTGATCTCTTTGGTTCTTCAACCAGTCGAGACGAACGATCCTTTTCTTCTTCAAATGATTTCTTTATCTTCTTTTTAGTCTCGGAATCTTTGATTAGAATAAAATTCCATGGCTGGGAAAATCCCACGGACGGAGCATGGTGTGCCGCATGTAGAATCTTTGCTAACTTTTCGTCTTCTATGGCCTTTGATATAAAATGAGATCTTACATCTCTTCTGGAATAGATCGCCTTGTAGAATCCATTTTTTTCAGCTTCAGTAAAATCTCCAGTCAATCATATCGCGCCTTATTTTTTCTTATTCATTCTTTTACACACTTAAATCTTAGAATCTTTCCGGCTTTCGGCTTTCAAGTTGATGCCTAATTGTGGGAAGTAGTGTGTTGCACAACTTGTTTTTCAAAGCCATTTTTGGCCAAGATTATCCTAATTTAGGCAGGTTATGCAATATGCTAGTGGGAAGTGGTTCTTGTTTGATTTTATCCTTTTGTGGTCAGAGCCGTCCATTTTTCGCCATTATGTATTGCAATCGGATCAGATGACACTCAATTCTGCAAGATCCTTGAATGCGATTTGTGCATGAATTTGGATGGCGGATACTGTCAACGTACTTCATGAGGCATGGAACGGTTGGCTGTTTGTGCCCTGTCCAAATATAGGAGGAAATCGTGTGGCAAACTGCCGATCTGTGTGCACCAAGCCATAAAAGATGTGGATGGTGCGGCCTGCCTCGGGTTTTCAATCTGGATAATCTTAGACTGTTAAACGTTAATAATGCTGGTACCTAGTTTTGTACTTCAATGGGCCGGTAGTCTAGCTGGTTAGGATACCGCCTCGACACGGCGGTGATCGTGAGTTCGAATCTCTCTCGGCCCACTTCTTACTTTAATTCACTCCTGAATTCCTTCTCGACTATACTCCAAGAAGTTTCAGTGGTGATACTACCGTCAGATGAGAAGTTTGTAATTTCATTATTGATCATAGAGTCATAAATTTCTGCGTTTTCTTCTGACATGCTGAATACAAACGTACTTTTCAGCGGAACCTGGGCACCTGGATAAAACACCGCTCTTCCAGGCAATGCAATATCTGTAGTGGAATACTGTCCTGAACCCAGCAAGGCACCATCACCATACAATTGGTATCCTATTTGCGAAACTGTAAATGTCTTCTCACTTGGATTTGTTACAAGAAAAGTCACATCATACTTTGCTTGATTCTTCAACGTATTTACATCTCTTAATTCAACACTTACCAATTCAATATCTGCCTGCTCAAGCTGAGCATTATCTAAACTGGCATAATAGACAATTCCACCCATTAATGCTAAAACTCCTGCTATTGCTACATATACTGTCATTTTACTTTGTAATGCCATTTCAACGGTATCATCTTATGTACAACTAAAAAAGGTTGTCTAGACTAGTAGTATCTGTTCAACAACTTGTTTTTCAAAGCCATTTTTGATCAGGCCTATCTTAATCTAGGCGGGGTTATGAGACAGGCTCTAGATCCAAATACATAATATCTGATTTTGAATATCAGGTTTTATGGCTGCCTTAGAACAAGCAATCCTGACATGGATTCACCTAGTATCGGCAGCCATCTGGGTTGGCGGTTCACTGTTTATTGGTATTGTATTCTCCCCAATTCTGAAAACCATGTCAAATTCTGTTGAAGAAAGAATGCAAATAATGATCCGTGTTGGAAGACGATTTAACAAAATAGCTGTCCCATCACTAATTATTCTAATATCTACGGGACTTTATACGTCCCACCAACTACTAAGCAAACCAGGTATTCTTGTTGAGACCAGTTATGGAAATTTTCTAATTATAAAAATTATCCTAGTCACCTTACTTGTCATCACTTATGCAGTTCATGTACGAATCATTCGAAAAGATGTAGAAGACAAAATTATGTCAAGCAAGCTGTCTGAAGAGCAAATTCAAAAACTAAGAAAAAACATCATCATTCTCGGCGAGGCTACAGCTGTCTTATCCGTGGCAATCTTGTTCTTTGCGGCATTACTTGACGCTGGAGTGTGACACTCCTTCAATAATTACCTTGTAACCGGCAGGTATTTTTCCTATTCCGTATCTGCATCCTGTGATCGTTGATGCCACAAACAAGTTTGTCTCCAAATGCGAAGTGACCTCCCTTACTTCAAAAGTCGTTTTACCCGCTGCTAAACTAGCCGGCACCACTAACATATCTGCTAAATTCTCATCTATTGCAAACGAATTCCCCAAAAATCCCTCTGCATCAAAATCAAAATTCCCACTTTTCTTGTCAAATAGGGAATCCATTCCAAAAACCGTTCTTTTATCAACTGCGTATACTAGCAATGAGGATCCAGAATCAATTGCCTCCTCTTTTGCCATCTTGATATCTACTGCAAGATTTCCATTCAATTCCTTTGCAATCTTTTTTATCCCCTCTGAAACTTTCTCACGGGGCATGTTTGAGTATGTGCATAGCATTGTAATGCTGTTTGACGTTTGCTTTGAAAATGAGATTGCCGTTACTTTGGAAGGAAAGACTTTCAGCTTTATCTCTCCCCCACCCTTTGGAAAATACCCCCTTTTGATTACCTTCAATGAGAATTCCAAACCCATTCTTCTAAGAGCCTCCTTCAAAATTTTCTTTGAATAATTAATTGTTGGACTCCACAAGACATCCGTTCCACCCTTAACCCGTACCTCCAATTTTTCTTCTAAGATTGTGGCAAGGGGAATAATTGTCTGCAAAATCAGCGAAACACTGCCGGCCGTTCCCACATCTTCGTTTAACGTTTGGACCTTGATCTCCTTTGGAATGAATTTTAACTTAGTTGATCCAACCTCATTCCCAACAACCTTGGCATTTGAAATCTTTTGTAACATTTTGACAGCTGCAACATGCTGCGGTCTGAGTCCTGGAATTTTCCTGTTTCTTCGAATATCTTCAATATGTACCGGTTTTTTTGTAACACAAGACAGCGTTATTGCTGAACGAACAATCTGTCCTCCGCCTTCGTGCGATCCGTTAATTTCTACAAAATCCACATTTTCTTTGTAAAATTACCGCTTATGATAGTTTTTTTAAAAACAATTTTTTATGATGAGCATGGATGGTTTGCTAATTGGAAGGTTCCAGCCATTTCATCTAGGCCATCTTGATGCATTAAGATTTGCGCTATCAAAAGTTGAAAACTTGTGGTTGGGATTGGGAAGTTCAAATAAACCACAAGAGAAAGACAACCCGTTTTCAGCTGAGGAAAGAAAGGAAATGATCTTATCCTCGATTGATGACTTGATGAAAGAAAAGATCTCGATCTATTTTATTCCTGACTTGGATGATCATGTCAAATGGGTTGAAATGATAGATGACGCTGTTCCTCAATTTCATATCGTGTTCTCAAATGATCCACTAACGGGCCACCTATACTCAAAGAGGCCTGTCCAGATTGTTTCCATACCTTTCTTGAATAGGGACGATCTTTCTGGAACCAATATTAGAAATTTGATTGTCAGCGATCAGCAATGGAGCCATCTGGTTCCTGAAGGCACAAAAAATTTCTTGATCCAAAATAGTGCCAAAGATCGCTTGAAGAATATCTAATTATAAATAAACCCGAATGCTATTCACACTAGTCAATTATGGAATATCTCTCAATGCTTCCCGGCCCTACAAATGTGCCTAATCGCGTCATGAGGGCAATGCTTGCGCCAATCATCAATCACCGCAGTGATGATTTTGTGGACCTGTACACTGATGTAATTGACAAAACTCAGCAAGTTTTTGAAACCAGAAATGACATTGTGGCATTATCGTCATCGGGAACCGGAGCCGTTGAAGCAGGCGTTGTAAATCTTGTCAAGAAAGGCGACAAAGTAATAATTCCAGTAAATGGGGAATTTAGTAACAGGCTGTCTCAATTAATTGAAGGCCAAGGCGCAAATGTTGTTAAACTCGAAACTCCGCCGGGTGAAAACGCAACATTTGATCAGGTAAAAGAGGCATTTGACAACAACAAAGATGTTAAAGCATTCTATGTAGTTCACAATGAAACATCCACCGGTACCATGGTGAATTATCTCGATAGGGTATCTGATTTAACTTCGAGAAACGACGCATTTTACGTAGTTGATTCTGTATCTCTTTTGGGCGGTGCGCCACTTCCGGTTGATAAATGGAATATTGATGTATGCATGACCGGTGCCCAGAAAGCAATTGCGGCTCCTCCGGGAATCTCACCGATTTCTGTTAGCGCAAAAGCCAAAAGATACATGATTGAGAATCCTCCAGACACGATGTACTTTAATCTGGCAAGATACTTTAGGTATTATGATGAAGAAAGACATACTCCTTTCACACCGGCATTACCGTTGCTTTATGCATACAGAGAAGCGTTATCGATCCTGTTGGAGGAAGGATTGTCAAATGTCTTTAAAAGACACAAAATATGCTCTGCCGCCTTGTATTCTGGTCTAAGCGCAATGGGCCTCTCACCGTTTGCAAAAGAGGAGGATCGTTCAATTTCTATTGTTGCATTAAATTATCTGGATGGTCTTGAAGACAAGACATTTAGAAATACTCTTGCAAATAAGTTCAAAGTTTTAGTTGCAGGCGGATTTGGAAATCTTAAAGGCAGGGTTTTCAGAGTTGGGTGTATGGGAGAAGTTGGCCCTTATCATGTCATGAGAACGATCTCTGCAATCTCATCAACCTTGGCAATGATGGGTTATGATATAGATGCCCAGGCAGGACTCAAAACTGCCGAAGACAAACTCAAAGCTCTCTGAATCCTGTTAACTTAATATAAGGAAATTCGAGATCGATGACATTGACTTTCGGTAAGGGATCGCTTATCTTTATAGATTACACTGCAAAAGTTAAGGATAGCGGTGAAGTATTTGACACAACAGTTGAAGAGGATGCAAAAAAGCACTCAATCCACGAACAAAACGTCAGGTACAGACCAAAACTAGTTTCAATTGGCGAAATCTCCTACCCTGTTCTAAAGGGCCTTGATGAGGCACTTGCAAATACTACAGTTGGCGATAAACTTACAGTTGAAGTTACACCTGACAAGGGATTTGGAGAACGTGATCCTGGCAAGGTCCGAATGATTTCAATCAGAAAATTAGGCGATGATGCAGAAAAAGTCTCAGTAGGGGACACAGTTGAGGTAGATTACAAAATGGGAGTCGTTCGATTCATCGGTTCCGGACGAGTTCAGGTAGACTATAATCACAAATATGCTGGAAAAACCATACTCTTTGATGTAAATGTAACCGGGTCACTAGACACTCCAAGCGATAAGATTGACGGCATTCTAAAAAACAGATTGCTGGTAGAAGATTCTAAAATCGCATTTGATTTGAGAGACAACGAAGTAAGCATATCAGTTCCTGAGGAGATCTTCCGTGCAGAGGGTTTGCCGATCACAAAATACCTTATCCAAGATGACGTCTTCAAATTTGTCCCAACACTTGAAAAAGTAATCTTTGTTGAGACGTATGTCGACAAACAGGACCAAGAAACGTATGTCGACAAACAGGACCAAGAAACGATATCTAAAACAGAAGAGAAAGCCGCTTAAACCTAGATTACTTTGACACTCTTGGCTAGATCTCGTGCTCTCTTGTAGGTCATTTTAACTTCCTTTAATATTGTATACCTGTCAGGCCTAAGCTCCTGGGCAATTGTCAATGCCTCTACCACCGTCTCTTCGGTCAGCCCAATCTCTTTTGCGGTAGTCGGCGCTCCAACATCTCTTAGCGTCTTGACAATTTTTTTCCAATCCTGTCCCTGCAACCTCCCAATCAAAATGGAGCCAATTCCACATTTTTCACCATGCAGACCGACTCCCGGTGCGATCCTGTCTAGTGCGTGTGAGAACAGGTGCTCTGCTCCGGAGCATGGCCTGCTACTTCCTGCAATACATGAGGCAACCCCCGCACTGATTAATCCCTCTACAATAATCCTGACATCGGGGCGACCTTTCTTTGCAAATTCTGACGAATTCTCCATTACCATCTTGGCACTCATCAGGGCCAAATCCGCTGCATATCTTCCATAGTACTCTTTCTTCTTTTCATGACCGAGTTGCCAGTCTTTTACCGCAACGATATTTGCAATTAGATCCCCGCAGCCGCTTGCAAGCAATTTTTTTGGCGCTTTTCTGATAATGTCTATGTCCACAAAAACGCCCATCGGAGCCGCAGCCACGATTGAATGGGGCTTGTCACTCTTAACGGATACAAATGAACTGGCCATTCCGTCGTGGGAAGCGGCAGTTGGCAAGCTAACAAACGGTATGCCTAGATTGAAAGAAATTAATTTTGCAGTGTCAACGGATCTGCCTCCACCTATCCCTGCAATCAAATCTGCCTTGTCTTTTTTTACATTTCTTTGAATCTGATTTAGTGATTCTATCTGATTGTCGATTGAAGTATGCCAAACAAATCTTATTTTATCTGAACTAAGAGATCCTTCTATCTTCTTCCTTAATACTTTCTGAACATTTGCACCTGAAATTAACGAAACTTTTTTTGGCTTGTTTAGAGTTTTTAGGAACTTGCCAAAATCCGCAATATTTTTTTCGCCTATCTCTATGAGCCTTGGCAATTCCATTGTATGTGATTGCGCGCGATCTTGATCCTTTCTCATTATTTATGACTTCAGCGGACGTACTATATGGAAATTATGACTTGCTCAATCTGCTGTATATGGGTTTTAATTCAATTCATATTGATATGGTCACTAACTGCTTTACAACTTGTTTCTCACAGCCATTTTTGGCCAAATTATCCTTAATCTGGCAAGAACTAAAGCAGGCTAGTTGGATAGATAAGTTATTTAAAAGGGTACAATGCCACTTACTTTATCTTAATAGGTGTATTTTTTGTCAAATAATGTCGAAGAAAAGATTCTGCATGGGACTACCACCGTAGGTATCAGGACTAAAGACGGTGTTGTATTATGCGCTGACATGCGAGCAAGTGCAGGATATTTCATTGCAAATAACAACACCATGAAAATCCAAAAAATTGATCATCATGCTGGTTTGACCCTGGCAGGCGGAGTTGCTGACGCACAAAATATCGTTAATATCCTACGTTATCATTCTAACTTACACAGAGTAGAAAGGCAAGTACCGATTCCCATTCATTCTTTAGCAAGACTGTGTTCGTTGATATTTCATCAAAATAGGGGCTATCCATTTATGGCCGATATCTTAGTTGGCGGCTATGATACACAGGGACCTGCATTGTTTAATATTGACATGTTTGGTTCAGTCGAAGAGAAATCATATGTTACAACAGGAAGCGGTTCCCCGGTTGCCTATGGTTTACTTGAGGATGAATACAGGACGGATCTCACTGTAGAAGAAGCAAAGAAGGTTGCTTTGCGTGCAGTAAAAGCTGCCATTGTTAGAAATATTGGTACAGGCGACGGAATCAACGTCGCCATCATGGATAAAGACGGCTTCCGTCTTTTGACCGATGAACAAAAGAAAGCTGTCATCGAACTTTAGTGATTTAATGCAAAGAAAACAACAACCATCTAAGGAGTTACTCTCTAGCCAAAATATAATGGCCACCATACTGCAAAGTATTCCTAAAGAAGCAAGTGTTACAAAAATCGAATACGAGGGGCCAAGAATTGCACTCTACACAAATTCTCCGCTGTATCTGATGGAAAATAACGAAACAATCTCTAATCTTGTAAGCGTAATTAAAAAAAGAATAGTCGTCAGAACCGACGAATCAATCCGTAAACCGGAGGACGAGGCGAGAAAAATCTTGGCGGAGTGTGTTCCAAAAGATGCAGATCTGCAGGGAACAATATTTGATACTACTACAGGCGAGGTCTCAGTTGAAGCAAAACGGCCATGGCTGTTACAAAGAAATGCCAAAGAATTCAGCCATGCAAAAGTGACTGAGGAGATTGGATGGAGGTTGCGAGTAAGAAAAGCTACCACTATTCCCTCACGTACAATCCAAACAATTAATGCCACTCTCAAACAAGCCTCATCTGAACGAAGCAAGCAACTAAAACAAGTCGGAGACGAAATCTTTAGGCCTAGGCTGTCTCATAGAACCGAGGTCTCCCTATATACTCTGGGCGGCTTTGGTCAAGTCGGACGTTCGTCATTGCTTCTTTCTACTCTGGAAAGCAAAATCCTAATAGATTGTGGCATTAATCCCGGGGCCCGTTCTCCAATGGATGCATTTCCAAGGCTAGACTCCCTAAACATGACTTTAGATGAGATTGACGCAGTTGTAATTGGGCATGCCCACTTGGATCACACGGGATTTTTGCCGGCTCTTTGCAAATATGGATACAAGGGACCGATTTATTGTACTGAGCCCACATTACCCATGATGAATCTGATTCAGCTCGATGCAATCAAAGTAGCAACTGCACAAGGAAGGACCCCGATTTATTCTGAGCGAGACGTAAAACAAATCATGAGACAAACAATTACTTTGCCTTATGGGACCGTTACTGATATCTCCCCTGATATCAAGCTGGTTCTAGCAAATGCCGGACACATTCTAGGCTCTGCCTTGTGCCATTTCCATATTGGAAACGGTGATCATAATTTTGTCTATTCTGGCGATATTAAATTTGGAAAGAGTATCTTGTTTGAAGCAGCCAGTTGGAACTTCCCAAGAGTTGAAACGCTACTTATTGAAAGTACATATGGCCTCAAAGAGGACATTCAACCCAGCAGGCAGGAAGTTGAATCTGCCTTTATCAATGCTGTAAACAACACGCTGGCAGACGGAGGCAAAGTCCTGATTCCAATTCCTGCCGTAGGACGTGCACAGGAATTGATGATGGTAATTGATCATTATATGAAATCTGGAGAAATGATTGAGGCGCCAGTATTTACAGAAGGTATGATCTCAGAGGCATCTGCAATTCACGAGTCATATCCGGAATACTTGGCAAGAGAACTGAAACAAAAAATTCTCGAGACTGACGATAATCCCTTTGATTCTGAATACTTTACAAATATTGAGCATGCAGATGCAAGAGAAGAGCCGATGAGGGAAGACTCGCCGTGCATCATTCTGGCTACGTCCGGAATGTTGGAGGGCGGACCTGTTTTAGAATACTTTAAAAACATTGCACCTGACAAGAAGAGCAAAGTTTTGTTCGTATCTTATCAGGTAAACGGAACCCTTGGAAGACGTGTTTTGGATGGCTCTAAACAGGTATCCCTGTTGGGAAAAGAGGGAAAGGTAGAAGTCGTAACAATTAATTGCGGCGTTGAAAAACTAGACGGATTTAGTGGCCACAGTGATTACAACCAACTGATGTCTTTTGTACAAAGACTCAGACCAAAACTCCGAAGGGTTTTAGTCAATCATGGAGAACGTAAAAAATCTGAAAATCTTGCAACAAACATTAGACGCATGCATAGAGTCTCTGCTCATTATCCTCAAGTTCAAGAGGCAATAAAATTATTTTAGATCGTACTCTGGCTTCCAGATCTTTATACTTGATGGGGCGACAATAATTCTTTCCTCTCCAAGTCTGGCAATGTCTGCACCGGCAACCTTTGCAATAGAATACAATTCCTCAACTACTTTTCTGAGTTGTTCAACATCTTTTTGCGCCAATGGCGTAACTCTAAGAATCAAGATCATGTCTTTTTTGATGTCCTCTTTTATTGAATGAACATCACTGACATCTCTAATCGTAATTGCTTTGAGATATGTTGGATTTTCTTGTTTTTGCATTCTATCTCAAAAAGTGATCTACTTCCTCAAAAAGTCTTCCTTAGTTTTGACTAATTTTTTTAAAATTTTACGCCTAGATTCTAAACTTTAGATAGTCCCCTTCTGAAGCTCTGTTAGTTGTAATCTCTTCAGAGGCGTCTTCTGATATGACTGAGACGACTCCGGGTCTGTCTTTTGGCGCATCTGAATATCTTAGAGTCACTGACGAAGCAAAATCAAGGTGTTCCCTTGCATTTTTGCCGCGAATAATGGAGACTGGTCCGACATGATCTCTGGCCTCAAGTAAGATATCTCTTGGCAATGCAATTGCCTTGATCATCTCATTTTCATCCTTGTTTCTACCGACAACAAACTTTGTTTGCTTGTCCAGTCTGAAGTGCCTTCCAATCTTTAGGAGATCGATATCGTTTATTGTCGGTGTCTCTGTATGCTCAAACAGATCTCTGGCCTTGATTCCAAAAGCAGGATCTGTTAAGAGGCACCCCCCGCCCGCATTTGGAGGGTTTTCTATTCCATATTCTTTTGCCATCTGTAACTGTGTTTTTCTTGTTCTACCTTTGATCATTCCTAGATTCTCCCTTTTGATCAGGCCTTCTTTCTCGGGATCTGTTGGCGGTAGCAATCCTGCCGATAACGGTCTTACGATCTTTCCGACTAGGTTTGACTCTTTTTCAATCGTTCTTAGTGATGGGGCGTGCTGACTCATCGGTCTTTGTCCTAGCACCTCGCCTGAAATTATGAATTCTGCCCCGATCTCCTCCATGTGTTTTTTTGCCGCATCAAACATCATTGAACGACAGTCAACACACGGATTAAATCCTGCACCAATCCCGTGTTTGGGATTTTTTAGCATCTCAATATACTTGTCACCAAGATACACTGTCTTTAAATTCACATTGAGATCATCTGCACGCTCCCTTATCTCAAAGCCGCAACCACGACCGCAATCAAAATCACAAAAAGGCGTCTTTATGGCAACAGCTGAAACATCAAATCCCTGTTTTTGCATCATCCGAACTGCCAGCTGACTATCTAGCCCCCCGGACAATAAAGCAACCACCTTTTTCTTCTCCCTCTCTTCGGCCACAGGTGACTTGTCTGAATTTCCATATACAAACTTTGCACCATACATAAATTAAGAAAACCAGATGATCTGTTGTGAGACAACGACGAAAAGATCTTCTAAGACACGCACAAAAGATCGACTGTGACACCCTAGTTGCCTTTGAGCCTGAAAATCTCTTCTATCTGACAGGATTCTGGGGAGAGGCAATAGGCTTGCTAGAAAAAAACGGCAAAACCACCGTCATCGCGCCTGATCTTGAGATTAGAAGAGCAAAAGAAGAGGTCATAGATTGTGATGTGATCGCAGCCGAGCGCGGAACAGGCATGGTTGCATCATTAATCAAAAAGATCAAGAAAAGCAAGGCCTGCACTGACTGTCAGAATTACTCTGTTGTGACTCTGCTCAAAGAATCGATTCCAAAAATAAAACCGTCAACTGAGCCATTCTACAATGGCAGAATCATCAAGGATGAAAACGAGATCAAGATTCTCAAAAAGGCATCTAGGATCATTGACGAAATGTTCGAAATATGCTTAAAAAAGATCAAAGCAGGTCAAAGGGAATCAGAACTTCAAACCATTCTTATGACATATGCAATGGAGCATGAAATGTTTGATACTGGATACAAATCTGCTCTAAACCCACTAATTGTTGCCGGAGGTCCAAACGGCGCACTTCCTCATGCCCAAGTCACGCAAAGAAAATTCAAGCGGGGAGATCTTGTGGTAACTGACCTTACACTAAGATACAAGGGATACGTATCGGATGCAACCAGAACCTTTGCCTTGGGAAAGATCTCCAAAGAGGCAAACGAGGCCTACGAAACCGTTAAGGAATCGCAGAGATTGGGACTCAAAACGGCAAAACCAAATGTGGATTGTAAGGACGTGGATGCGGCTTGCAGAAAACTCATTGACGAAAAAAACTTCGGCCGATACTTTATTCATTCCACAGGTCACGGAATCGGTTTGGAAGTTCACGAACTGCCTGCTGTATCGTACAGAAGCAATGCAAAATTAAAAAAAAACATGGCAATAACCGTCGAACCGGGAATATACATTGAAAACAAGTTTGGAGTAAGAATTGAGGATTCTTTGATCGTCAAGGATCGCGCCCCCCTAGTAATGCACAAATTTACAAAAGATCTGGTCACAATCTGAGGCTAGTCGTAAAAATCCACCAAATCCAAAATATGTTTTGAATCAGGATTGTTTGCGTCTATCTCATTAGAGTTGACATTGACGTTCCAATCGTAATTCATCTCCCCTCCGTGCGACTTGAAGTCAAATGTTACCTGATACACTTCAGAATTAACTTTAGATACGGCAAGATCCACACTCGTCTCTTTGTTATTGTAAATTTTTTCATCAGGATACTCCTCTGCTATCTTGTCTGATAGCGCCTCCATGACAGTTAGCCCGGCTTGATTTGGGCCGTTATACCCCATCAGGATGTCTGCTATCTTCTGATCTTCGGCTGAGAGCTCCGGCAGCGCACTCTCCAAATCCCCTTTAGTTAGCTCAGGAACTGCAAAGATGAGGAACAATCCTGCTAACCCAAGATAAATGGGCGCTCTTTTTTTGAGAAACGCCTTAAAATCACCCTTTCTTGGCTTTTCTCCTCCTTCACCTTCTTTTCTCCTTCTCCCCCTGTCTTTTCCCATTCTCTCTTACCTAGTTTTCTGCAGTTAGAATTAAAACTTGCCAAGGGAAGCGAATTATCCCGTCTCTACCTGTAAACTTCTTGGCATTTTCTTTTACCATGTCCCTGAGTTCTCTTCGCCGAGATCCATCCAAAGTTGACAATTTTTCTTTGATTGGCTTTGCAACATATCTTGTGTAGTTTGTCCAATAATCATCAAATTTTCCTGGGCTGTACCTGAAAACGTACTCGTGAATTGAGATATTTGAAAACCCTGCTCTTTTTATCTCGGCCCTGAGGAATCTTTTCGTTCCATATCTATCCAAATCCGGAGTTCCGGGAGGGACGTAATCTGGAATAAACCGGGTTACTGCGTCATAAATTGCGTCAAAAAATGGCACCTTGTCCCTGCAACCATGTACGGATATGCCTAACCTTCCAGATCTCTTCAGATTTCTCCTCATATTTCTTAGAGCCCTTACTGCATCAGGAAAGAAGAACAAGGCGTACTGGCATGTAACGACATCAAATCTTTGATTAAACGAAAAATTTTCCGCATCGGAATTTACAAACGATACATTAGAATTTGCCGTGTTGTATCTTCTTGCAACTTTGATTGCCGTAATTGATAGCATGTTGCATAACCTGCCTAAATTAGGATAATCTTGGCCAAATATGGCTTTGAAAAGCAAGTTGTGCAACATACTAGTAATTGATGTGTCTACAGCAACAACACGACCCGACTTTCCTACTTTTTGACTCAATCTCCTTGTCACTGCCCCCGTTCCACAGGCCATGTCAAGTGCGTTGTAACCCTTTTGAACATCAACATGCTCAACTAGCTTTTTTGTGCTTTGAAACGGCCCACAGGCTGCAGCAGCCCAACGCTTATGGTATCTTGGTGCAACCTCGTTCCAAATTTCCATATTCCTTTTTTTGTAATCAAATGAATCACCCTTCAATCTTTCTCAAATCCTTTAACTGCGATTTCAGTGTTCTTCCCGTTTCATGATAGTATCTGTACTCAATTTCTTTTAGCAATTCAGAAAATCTGACCGTCTCGGCAATCTTTCTTTCATCTTTTGCTTTGCCTCAAAATACTGGGCAATCAGCTTTTTTAAATCTGACTTTTTCATTTCAACTTGTTTTCAATCTCCCTTTTGATGAATTTAACGATCATCTCCTTTTTCTTCCAGCCCGATACCCTGACATTATTCTTATCAACGATCAAAACCCTGTTTATCTGTGGATTCTTTTGGTATTCTCTTCCAATGTCATTTGCAATGATCATGTCTGCACCTGAATCTGACATCTTTTTTTGAGCTAATTTTATCAGATTGCTCTGGGAGATGTCAGTACCGGCCTTGAATCCGATGAGAAATGCATCTTTTTGATATTTTTTCACCAAATCAATGATCTTAGGCGTTTTTTTGAACCTGATGTCTAGATATTCTCTAGTACTTTTTATCTTTGCTCTGGAGAAATTTTCAGGCGTATAATCTGATACGGCTGCTGCCATTATAACCACGTCAAGTTTCTTCTTCTTCTTTAGTTCTTTTTTTGTAGCATCAAACATCTCTTTGCTAGTTTTTACATTTGTAACCTTTGCACCTTTAGGCGGCCTTTCATATCCCGGACCATAAATCATAGAAACCCTTGCTCCGGCAGAAATCAATTCTGATGCAAGCAATACTCCTGTCTTTCCTGTACTGATGTTTGTAATAACCCTGACCGGATCAATGTATTCGATGGTAGGACCAGCTGTCATCAGAACTTTTTTGTTTTTTAGAACTGGTGATACGCCAAATCTGTCTAATACCTCTTCTAAAACATATTCCGGTTCAGGCGCTTTAGCTTTTCCTTCAGCTATCTGCGGATCGACAAATTGAACCTTGCCTTTTAAAAAATTTATGTTCTTTTTTACTGCGGAATTCTCATACATTGATTCATGCATTGCTAAGCACATCATAATTGGTATCTTTGAGCCAAATCCAACTGTCAATACAGTTGAAACCGGAGTATCATCAATTCCATTTGCTAATTTACCAAGTGTGTTTGCCGTTCCAGGATAAACAATTAACAAATCTGATCTCCTGTAATCTGCTAGTCTGACATGCTCTAGTCTCCCTGTAAGCTTTGTAATTACGTCGTTTCCTGTAGCCCATTTGAAATAATCAGGCCGTATCAATCTGGTTACGGCACTGCTTGCAACACATGTTACATCTGCACCATGTCTTATGAGCAATCTGGCCAGCTCAATTGCTTTGTATGCGGCAACGCTGCCTGCAACGCACAAAACAATCCTCTTTCCTGACAGCTCTGTTCCGTGAGACGATACAATGTCTAATGATAGATGATCATCTGTCTTGATCTTTTTCTTAACTGCCAATATGCTCACGTAATTTTTTCAATTCCGCCTCATCGTCCATTGAAAACCAGTTCTCTTCTCTAGGGAATGTTCCTGACACTACATCGTTTTTGTAACTTTCAAGAGATCTTACGATATCTTCTGACAAATTCATGTATCTTTTTGCAAATTTGGGCCTGATCTTGTCGTACATGCCTAACAAATCCTGCACAACCAGTACCTGTCCGTCACAACCTACTCCCGAACCTATTCCTATAATTGGAACGCTGATTGTTTTAGAAATTATCTCTGCAACTTCATGACTGACCATCTCTAGGGCAATACTAAAAACGCCTGCTTCCTCAAGATCTTGTGCATCTTGAATCAGCTTCATTGCCGCATCTTTTGTTCTTCCTTGCACTTTGTATCCTTGTGATAGCATTGTTGTTTGAGGCTGCAATCCAAGATGTCCCATTACCGGAATTCCAACATCGACAACTGCCCTGACTGTCTTGGCCATGACTGATCCCCCTTCCAGCTTTACTGCATCTGCTCCTGCCTTGACCAATCTGCCTGAATTGTTTACCGCGTCTTCTATGCTTGCCTGATATGACATAAATGGCAAATCAGATACCAGCAGAGAATTGTTTCTTGCATTACTGACTGATTCGGTGAACATACACATTTGCTCCATTGTAACTGGAATGGTATTCTCATATCCTAGCATCACCATTCCTGCGCTGTCGCCAACTAACAAAATATCAATTCCAGCCTTATCACATAGCGAAGCTAATGTGTAGTCATAACTCGTAATTACAGAAATTTTCTTCCTTTCTTTTTTCATGTTTAGAATATCTTGAACCGATCTATGCAATTCCGGCCCTCCGTGTCAAATTATTTTTTATCTGAGTTACATTCTCAGAAAGGTTATCCTTGTTGTTAAAGCTAGAAATAATCCTTTCTAATCTGTCTGGATTTGCCTTAGCTAGTCTCTTGCATTCAATAATTAGCAAATCAACTGCCCTTGTGACATTATCTACAATTGTTATGTCTGCAGTTTGCGAAGTCCTGGAAAGTGGATTTAGATCAAACGCAATGACAATCTTTCGGGCACTCCGTAATGCCATGGTTCTATCCCCGTCTTCTAGTGGTACCACAACAACATCTGCAGCATAAATCCCATCTCTATCTACAATTCGGCGTTTTGAATCAATTCTCTCCAATTTTGCCAAGTATTTCGGATTTGTGCCAAAGATCTCTTTTGCACCATTTTTCTTTAGGGTTCTTACTATGGCCTTCTTCCTGCTCTCATTTGCATAAAAGAGGTTTACCTCGAGCTTTGCCTTGGTCTGATCTGCCAATCTGACGATCTGTTTTGGGCATAAAGCAGCAGTGTTTCCATTGACTGAAATTACTGGTTTTTGTGCCTGAATCAGATGTGCTGCAGCGGCCTTGATTGCCTGTTTGGCTGCCCTTCCAGTTTTTTCTCCAAGCAAATAATCAAATGCCTCCCCTCTGCCCTGAGCTAAAAGCCCTTCTTTTGCAACTAATCCGTTGTCAAAACCGTCTATCAATCTTTCTCTAATTAAAAGTGATTCTGCTCTTGGATGGGATTTTGGAATTAATGGCATATGATTTCAATCAATTATTCAGAACTCTTGCTCCAATGTTATCTAGCTCGGATTTAATGATTGTTCCATCAGGATACCTGCTTAAAATTGCCAATACCGCATCCTCTTTACTTTTGGGAATCATTGTAAAGACCGTCTCACCAAATAAGGCTATTCCACACTTGATATTGTTCTCAGACAATTCATTGACAAGTCTTTGCATTTTTGGTGTCACTACGCCGACATATCTTGCAAACTCTAATGACATGTCCTGAAAATATTCATAGTCTCTTGATTCTAATAACCTGCCTACCATCTTGCCTCCAAGGCCGTTGATTTGTGATAAACGTTCTTTGATGAACCTGTTTGTGGAGACTGGAGAGAAGCAGATCATAACTGTTGAAATCTCTTCAGTTGAAATTTGTTCGACACTTCCAATTCCAGGGGCTCCCGGCTTGATTCTAATCTCAAAGCCGCCGTGATATGCGGCTAGCACATCCCCCAAACCTGTTTTACAGTTTACCTCGGCATTATGAGCAATCTCCCCAACTCTTGTTTTATCTAACTTTGTTTGTAGTGCCTTATCTAATGCATACGAAAGCGATAAAGCAGATGCACCGCTTGATCCTAAACCATAGCCTACCGGAATAGTAATTTCATGCCTTATGTCAAAAAATCTATCCGTAAAATCTCCCATTTGCAGAAATTCATTTACAACAAATTCTGATACATCCGTTTTGTCTGATTCATACCCAATCGTCGTGATCTTAAAATTTGATTCCTGTCCTCGCCGCTCCTCAACCCTAACGCTGGTCGTCACTCCGTGTTTAATTGAGAACCCTGCCCCCGTTGAGCCAAGATTTTCAGAAACCAGTTGGGAATCATCTAAATGAGCTGTGAAAAATCCTGTAATGTGTGCAGGACAAAATGCCTTAGCCTCCATTGATCTGAGTTTAAATTCAACACAAAATATAAGAATATGGCTTAAATTAATTAAATTAGTATAAATTGACTAAATTCATTAGACGTCTGCAAAGAATTGGAAGTAGCATTCTAGTCTCTCTCCCAAAAGAATGGGTTGACGCAAATAACTTGGATAAGAGCAGCCAGGTAGAGCTCGAAACTGGCCATGACAGCATCTCTATCTCTGCCAACAAAGAAATCCGCCCAACAAAAGAGTTGGTCATCTCGTATCCTCTGCCAAAAGAGGAGAATATCGTTGCAGACATTACCGGCGCATATCTTTTAGGATATGATATCATTCAGATTCGCTCACAATCAATTATTCCTAATGAAGACAGAGAGCAGATACGTAATTCTATGAGACGTCTTGTTGGAATGGAGATAATTGAAGAAGATGCCCATCATATTAACGTGCAATTTCTTTTAGATGCTACAACGCTTAATCCGCAAAAAATTCTCAAAAGAATGAGCTCAATTGCCTTGGGAATGTATGATGATGCAACAAATGGATTGACATTACATGATAGATCAAATTTGCAAACAATTTCAAATCGTGATGTAGAGGTAAATCGACAATATTTCTTGCTGGTAAGGTTAATTCGTAGCACTCTTGTAGACAAAAGATTAGCCTCTGCTTTTAATTTAGAAAATATTGACATCTTGGATTACCGAGTTGCCGCCAATCTTTTAGAAAATGCTGGTGATTCTATAGTCGAATTATCAAATTTAATTTACAATTCATCGCTTTCAAGGGAACACACAAAAAAAATTTTTAATGTTGTAAGGAATTTTGATGTTTTAGCTGAAAAATCCATCGACGCTTTTACAAAACCTGACAGGCTACTGGCAATTGAGGCAATTTCCTCTCATAAGGAGTTGGGAGGCAAACTTAGTTCATTGCGTGCTAGTTTAGACAAGACAAAGGGAATTCATATCGACTTTTTAGATCTGATCTATATGTTTGAAAAAGTGATTCAATCTTGGGCCGACGTAGCAGATCTTGTAAAACCCATTTACAACGAATAGCCCTTAGGGTCTCTTCCTTGTAACATATGCTAAAACAGCACAAATTGTTTTTGAGTCTTGGATTTTTCCTGTCTTGATCATTCTGAGAACTTTTTTTAAATCTATTTTTTCCACTGACAAAATTTCGTCTGCATCAAGCTTCAAGTCGGCAATCTTCTTTAATCCCGAGGCTAGAAAGCAGTAGATGATCTCCGAGTTGTAGCCAATTGATGGGTAAAACGTGATTAGCGGAGTCATCTTTTTTGCCCCATACCCAGTCTCTTCTTCCAACTCCCTAGACGCACATTTGATCGGCTTCTCGTTTTCTTCTAGTGTTCCAGCTGGAATTTCTAAAACGTACCCGTGGGGAAATCTGTGTTGCTTGACTAAAATCAATTTCTTCTCTTCATCAAATGCAAGTATTGCCGCTGCACCCCTGTGCTCAATTACTTCCCGCTTAACTTTCCTGCCTTCAATCTTTCCGTCATATACGCTTAATCCTAAAATCCTGCCGTCATAGATCTTTGTTTTTTTCATTAATTTTCTTATGAAAAATTCTTACTATTTAATTTGATTGACATGCTAAATGCAATGTCGGCGATTTCTTAAAATCAGCTATTGCTTTTTCTAGCCATTTGTCATAAAAGGAGATCCTTTTAGGTATGAACAGATCTGTCGATTTCACATTTTTGATATCCCTGATCTTTTGTGTGATTTCATCCATCTTGAAAATACTGTCGCTATACATAAACAAGACGATCTGATTTCTTGCAATAAATGGAACTTGCAAATAGGAATCCGAAAATATCACATTCATACTCTCTAACGTTCCTTTGAGATCATCCTCTATCCATGTAAGAACTGCATATGGGATAAAATCCTTAATCTTCTGTGGATCATAGACTAACGTAAACTGAATGCCGTCATCTTTTTGAAGTTTTTCAATACACCTTGTAACTGTCTTCGTTGACAGACCTGTTTTTTTAGCAATATACTCAATTTTCTGCCTTGGATCTTTAACCAGTTCTTCTAAAATCTCTAGATCTGTTTTTGTAAGGTTTGAACCAAATCCTGTATTATCAGCTTCGAAAATTGTCAGGACCCTGACATCTCTAGTCAGCTTTGATGCCAACCCTACTTTCTGTCCCAAATTTTCTTTAATTACAATTCCACAAACTGTAATTCCTCCAACGCATGGAACCACGATAAATGGCTCACCGACAAGACTTACCTGTTCTAAAATTTCCTCGATATCCTCTCCAGATATCACAAAGTACAGGATTCCATACCCTAAAACCGGGGGTTCGACCTTAATGAAGAAATCCTCAATGATACCGCTTTTTTCCATTTTTTTGATTCTAGCACGTACTGCACCGCCTGAAATTCTTAATTCCAAGCCTATCTTCCTGTCAGATTCTCTGCAATTATTTAAAAGCCTGCTCAAAATTTTCATGTCTAAAATGTCCATTTTATCATCTAAAATATCTATATGAAACATATAAAGAACTATTTTTACATAAAATTGTCTGTTATGTTAGCACTATACACTATATACATTAAATAGTAGACTATTTTAATCTGATTGTGGAATACAGACTAACCCTAGCAAAAAGAATGCTGTTTAACAAAAAAGGGAGTTTGATTGGAGCAGTTTTAGCTGTTACAATTGGGATCCTGGTAATTCATGTAAATTTTGTAATCTTTCAAGGACTCTTTGATGCAATTGTACGAGACATTAGCGATTACAGGAATGGGGATATTCTTGTGACCGATGATGCTGACTTTATCGATAAATCTGATTTATCCCTAGTCAACTGGTTTGAAAGAATTCCATATGTTGAAGCGGCAACGCCGCGGCTCTCATCTACCGCAGAGATGAATATGACAAAATATGGAAAACTTGTTGAAAAGACACGCGTTCCAATTGTAGGAGTTGATCCTTTTACTGACATTAGAACTTCAACAGTTCATCAAACTATTTCAGAAGGATCCTATGTTTTTTCAAGAAATTCTATAGTTTTGGGATCTAATGTCGCAAGAGATCTTGGAGGGGCAGGCGTTGGAGATAGTCTCAAGGTTCTGGTAGTTGATAGATATGGCGAGGATCAGATAAGACGATTTACTGTGTCTGGAATTGCAAAATCCCCCGGTGGACAGGGTTTTGACTATACTGCCGTTATTCATATTGACACATTACGGGACATGATGAGTCGTCAGGGCCATACCGGTTCATTAATGGTTAAACTAAACGATCCTTCCAAGGCTTTTGAGGTCAAGGAATTCTTTTTACGTTCATTTCCTAACGATGATTTCCTAGCTGAAACCATAGAAGAGTCTGCCGAAGAACAACTAGCTGGATTTAGATCCGGAATTGCAATGATCAACATGATTGGCTATTTTGGAATGATGTCGTCTGCATTTGCAATTGTCACTATTCAGATGATGCTAGTAAATGGAAAAACTAGAGAAATTGGCATAATGCGATCAATTGGCGCAAAACGAAAAGACATCCTAATCATCTTTATTTTTCAGGGAATGATTATTGGAGCAATTGGGGCAGGCGTAGGCACCGCTGCTGGATTGGGTTACACGTTTTACGCAAAGGAAACGAAGATGTCTTTTAACAACAGCCTCCCCCTGGAAGTAAGCTATGATTGGGGAAAGATTGCCCAAACGGCCCTTACATCATTTACCCTGGCAATAATTGCCTCACTGTATCCATCATATAGAGCGACAAAACTGCTACCTGTAGAGGCGATGAGAACTGTCTAAAACAGTACTTCAAATCAGTAATGTTAGCAAGATATACGGGGAAGATGAGAATCAGGTAAAGGCACTTGATAATGTGTCCTTTTCCATTGAACAAGGACAATTTGTCCTAATTGTTGGAAGCTCTGGCTCGGGAAAATCTACGCTATTAAATATGGTCGGACTGCTTGATAGGCCAACAAGGGGGAAGATCTTCATCGATGGCGTCGATACTACTACATTAAATGATGGCAACATTTCGTCATTTAGAAACCAGAAACTGGGATTTATCTTCCAATTTTCAAATCTGTTAACCGATCTTACTGTTTTAGAAAATGTTCTATTGCCAAGACATATTGGCAAAAGTACAAAAACAACCGAATCTGACGCAATTGATCTGTTAACCTCTGTTGGACTTGAATCCCAAATTAATAAACGCGCAAATAAGATCTCAGGCGGACAGGCCCAAAGAGCCGCAATTGCACGCGGATTGATAAACAAACCGTCAATTGTTTTGGCCGATGAGCCTACGGGAAATCTTGATTCGGTCACTTCTCAAACAATTGTGGACTTGATGAAATCAATGGCAAAAAAACTCAATCAGACTTTCATAATTGTAACTCACGACAGACAGCATTTTGGGAATGCTGACAGAGTTATTACAATTAAGGATGGCAAGGCGTTTGAAGGCGGCCAGCTACCGATGATGGAGGTTTTACCATGATAAACCAAAAACTATTGTTCTCAATGATGATGCTGATTGGGTTATTACCATTAGTTGCAAATGATTCATTTGGTCAAATCACATCTGGTGGATTTGGTGATTCACCGTTTGAACGTGATTTTGGCGACATCAAATTCCTTGATGCATATTTTGGTACATTAAATAAAAAAATAGAAGTTGAGGCTGGTGACAGAAATGTTCCATTCACTGTAGTCTTTGCAAATGTCGGAACCCAGGATATTACTGGAATTCGGGGACAATTGTCCCTGCCCTTTGGTTTTAGTCCTGCAGACGGACCGGACACGATAATTTATGCAGATAGTGACTCTAATTCTCCTGCAGGAGACAATTTTCATCTAACGTTTTTTGTCAATATTGCTAAAAATACACCAATTCAGCAGTATCCGGGTACTGTGAAAGTTGATTATTCAAGATTGCGAGAGTCTGGAGTCAGAACGGCATTTGCTGATTTTCAGTTCAAGGTTACCGGAGATAGTGTCATCAATGTTAGGGCATTAGAACCATTTCTTACTTCATTGACGACAAACAATGTTGTAATTGAAATTGCAAATGACGGAACAGCACCAATCTCGGGAGTTGACATTGTCTCAACAAATACCCAAACAGAACGCGCATCAACTGCATCTTCAACTACTAATGTAGAAAATGTCGTCATCTTAGAATCAAATTGGGATATAGGGACTATAGAGCCTCAATCTGTAAAATTCCTAACGGCAACCGTATATGTTCCAGAATCCCTTAAAGGAGACACGTTACGAATTCCGTTATCGATCTCGTATTATAACGCACATGGGGATCAGGAGATGGTTTCAAAAATTGTTGATTTCTACATTAAGGGATTGATTGATCTAACAGTATTTAATGTAAAAGTAATAGAACTTTCTGGAACGCAGATGGTTGTAGGGGAAATTCTTAACGAGGGAAATCAAGATGGACTGTTCGGATTTGCATCCATTCAACCACGGGGCAACTCCAACATTACGCCCCAGTCTCAATTCATTGATGAGATAGAAGTTGATGCCCCAGTCCCCTTTAATCTGCCTGTAGAGTTTGATGGCGAACCGGAATACGGGGAACACGAAGTGACAATTACTGTAAGATACAAAGACGGTGTGCGTGACGAAATTTTTGTAAATCATGATACTGCGATCCTCATTGAAGCTCCATCAAATGAAGAAGAGAGCGGATCAGATGTTACATACCTGATGATTATTCCCATTGTTATGGCAATTGGGATGGGCATTTACTTGATGCGCAGGCGTAAAAATCAATCGATTGCCCCAAGCGATTGAATCTTTAGCCTTACCTGATAGTAGCCACTGACAAAAACTGCAAATTTCAATTGTTGCTCTTGTTAGTAACTGTTGGCAGCTCAATCTACATGATCGCATCTACACTACATGCTACGTTAAACGCCAATGCTTATCAATGGTAACCGGTTAAGTCACATAAAGGAACTTGTAAAAAATGGGAGCTCATAGCTTTCATGCTGTATATTTTTCAACAACTTGCCAGATTTTGCATGATTAATTGAAATTATGAAATCTGACTTAACTGATTACCTTGATTTAACTCAACGCTTCCCTTCTGAAGGCCTTGATCTTTCTAGATTCATATAGTTTCTAGTAATGAAGATCTTGTGGAATTACATAGAAAATTGACGTACATTGGTGCAATTTTGTTAGTGGTTACATTTTTGATAAATCATTATTACCAAACAGATCATCTCCGAATCGGTTTTAATTATGCATATGTTACAGGGGTTGCAATGGTAATTTGTTTTGGAACTAGTTTTGTATTGTTTACAAAAGATAAGATAAACGATTAAAAATTCCCAATAGGTGACGCAGGTCCATTTTTGGAAACCCGTCTTCTGTTTGATGCGAATCTTGAAAAATTCAATAAGAAAAGAACGTATGGCATTTGGAATTTGAGATGCCGCGTTTTTGTTTGTTCTGCCTTGACTCCAACATTTTGCAGCCTGTTGGCTTGTTATACAACTTGCTTTTCAAAGCCATTTCTGGCCAAGATTATCTTAGTCTAGGCAGGATCATGAAAGACTGCACTCCTGCCGTAAGATTATAAACAATTACTTGATCTTTTGATCATGCCTGGCGATGAGATTGAGATCCCAAAGGAATTACGCGAATTCATGCTTGATGGGGCTGAAGAAACGTTCCTTGGACAAAAAAATGGAGCCAGAAGACAGTATCGTTACGGGAACTTGCACATTAGAGAATACGATGATAAATTTCTAGTCCATACAGACAGGGTTGATCCTAGAAGGGATCCAGTGGGCCATCTGGTAAAGGATGCGCCTGAACTTCTAATTGGGTTGGCTTGTGGAATATTTGGCGGGACACAAGTTGCAAAAATATTAAGGAGAAAATCAAACAAATCCGCAATCTCTCTAGCTCTGCTTGCTTCATTAATCTCAGGTTATGCGGGGTATGCTGCTGTAAAGAAATCAAAAAATTATTTGGAGTGATTATCTTGTCTAAAATCAGAGCCATCAAGGTGTTGGCAAAGCTTCTGCCCTTGATTCTATCTCTAAGAAAGGACAGAAGGATATGGATTAAGCAATCAAAAAACGAAATTGATTCCAAACAATTTAGAAAAAATGCCAGCAAGGTACTTGAGACCTTCATCTCATTGGGGCCTGTTTACATCAAACTGGGACAGTGGCTATCTTCAAGGGCAGATATCTTGCCGCAGCCTTACTTGGAAGAGTTGGCCAAACTTCAAGACAGCGTCCCTCCAGCCCCTTTTGAGCAGGTAAAGCCCATTATTGAAGATGAGATTGGCCCCATTAGTGAAAAATTTGACAATATTGATCCAACCTCAATTTCCGGTGCATCCCTGGGTCAGGTTTATAGGGGTTCTATCTCCGGGCAGCAGATTGTCGTTAAGGTAAAAAGACCTGGCATCGAAAAAATAGTTGTTGAAGATCTGGAGATATTGAAAAGGATTCTTCCCTTGGCACTGCGCTTTGTGGATCCAAACTTGCGTTATTCTGCAAAAGCCATGCTTTCACAATTTATTGAAACGATTCACGAGGAAATGGATTACACAAGCGAATCCTCAAACCTAAAACGAATAAAATCTGACATGGAAAGTTCTGAGAAGGTTGTGGTTCCGTCAGTTTATGATGATCTTTCATCCAAAAATGTGCTTACAATGGAATATCTGCCTGGAATAAAGGTCACAAACGTCGAAAAGCTCGACGAGGTGGGGATTGACAGGAAACAACTCGTCATCGACGTACATAAGGTCTTCTTTACGATGCTTCTAAAGCACTCCGTCTTTCACGCCGACCCCCACCCCGGAAACATCTCAGTCACCGATGACGGGCGACTTGTCTTGTATGACTATGGAATGGTTGGACGAATCAACAGCGAGACTAGGTTTAGACTTGTCCGTCTTTATCTGGCATTAGTTGAGCGAAATCCTCCAAGAGTCGTTAATGCAATGAATGATCTTGGAATGCTTACTCCCGGATACAATCGCGGAGTGATTGAAAAAGGAATTGAACTCTCGATTCGTGCCATGCATGGAAACAAACCCGATGAGATGGAAGTTCAAAGCTTGATGGAGCTGGCAAATCAGACTATGAGCAGATTTCCTTTTGTTTTGCCAAAAAATCTTGCCCTGTACATGAGAATGGCATCAATCATAGAGGGAATATACAAGACACATGATGTGGATTTTAAATTTGTCCAAGTTCTAAAAAATATTCTGCAGGAAGAAAACCTGATAACAAAGGCATATGTAGAGGAATTAAAGGCATCCTTTGATAATTTCTCAAAATCGATAGACTCTGCACTGCGGCTGGGACCTGAAATGAAAGAACTGATAGGTGAGGTCCAAGTATTCATGAAGAAAGGCAGGCCAACAGTTTTGATCAGCGGAAGCATCTTTGCGTCTGCCCTCTTTGTTGGTTCTGCATTCTTACTTCAATCAAACGAAGTGCTTGGGTTGGCCGGAATGGTTTCTTCAGGAATTGTTATGATCATCTCTGGATTTTTTAGAAAACACTAGTTATTCGATCGGAATATCCTTTCCCGTACTTTTGACAGGGATAAACAATGTCAGAACGCCGTCTTCGTATCTTGCAGAGTCAACCTGTTCTTCTCCCCGCTTGATCTTGATTGGAAGTTTAATTTTTTTATCTATGATGTTTGGGCGCTGGTTTGAGATCAATGATTCATCTTCTCTGATCTCTTTTTGTGCCTTGATTGATAAAATGTCTCCACACAATACTAGATTGATGTCTTTTTTTGAGAATCCCGGAATGTCAACTACTACTTTGAGGCTGTCTTTGCTTAGATGCATGTCGATTGGAGGCAGAACAAATTCATAGAATTCTCTTGACCTGTTTCCGATCTCTTTGATGACCTCTTTTGCTAGTCCCAACTTGGTATGATTGATTGATTTTGGTTATAAAAATTTCCGCCGAGCATAAAAAATACAAATTTGACTGGAAGATTCTGTAATTGCATCATGTTATTGTTGGATACCTATATGGGATGATACGCAGGCAAAACAGAATTAAAACTTAATTGTAATTTACCTGTTATTGTTTTTGGAGATCATACAAAAAACCTGAAATTCGTTGAACAACAATTTGTTGCTGGGGCAGATGGGATAAAAATTTTGTAATCAGTCAAGTCAGATTTAATAACTTCAATTAATCATGCAAAATCTAGCAAGTTGTTGAAAAATATACAGCATGAAAGCTATAAACTCTCATTTTTTACAAGTTCCTTTATGTGACTTAACCGATTACCTCGTCTGTGCTTTCGTACAGCCTGTTGCCTGTGGCCTTGTGGATGGAGCGCCACTGTACTTCCACCGGGTTGAGCTCCAGCGTGTACGTAGTGTCTAGGTTACATGTTGGAACATCTTGACAGACTACTTGGCTAGAGAATACTATTCATTGTGTTCCAATTTTAGACAAAGTCACTACGTAATCAAGATATGGTTCGGCGGCGCGCACATATGATCTATAAGCACATCGCTAGCTTTGGATGAGATGATCTGGACAGTCCTCCTGATAGGATAAACATAAATGAACGCCGTGCCAATGATGAAAGAATGCCCAAAAGGATCAAGCAATCCAGTCAACGGCATGCCTCATAATAACAATGTCATACAAAATCTATACTCCAATACCGCGAGAGGATATCAGCCGGGCGATCTTGTATGTCCTGAGACAAGATGGCAAAACAATAGGTTCACTAAGCAAAAAACACTCCAAAATACATGACAACAATTCGCAAGTGGCACGTGAGGAACTGTTACCTGCCTGGCACAAGTTAGAAGAGATAAGGCTCTCTGTAGCCAAGATGCTGAGGATAGATCCAAGTCTGTACGGTCCGTACAAGGTATCTAATACGTTTTACATCAGGATGCGTCAGGAGCTTGACAAGCTTGAAAAGAAAGGGATGCTTGTAAGATGGAAAGGTACCAAAAACCAGCATGCCTTCAAGCTGGTGCAGAAATCCGGATTAAATATCACAAAACCGGGGATGACACCGCTTGAAGACATCGTCACCACCCCAGCCCAAACCGAAGTCACGGATGAAAAGATGAAACGGATATTCGTATCTATAATGGCAAGTGGAAAAAAGGACAATACATACAAGTTTGCACTGGCAAAGATCCTCCTAGATTACTGTAAGAACACGATGTCAGCTGACAAGACAGCACAAAAAATACCGTACAGATACCTTGCCAAAGAATTTCTGAGGCATTACTGGCACCAAGAGTACGTGTTCAAGATGAAGCAGGATTTTAAGATAACAAAGAGTCCGTTGGTCATACAGTCTATCAGAGAAGTTTTCAAGAACAGGCCACCACCCAATTTTGATCTGCTTGATAAACAAGATATTGAGGCAGCAACAGAAAAGATACTCAAGACGGTCTTTGGACACGCGCGCAAAGGAACATCCATGGTCGTTCCAAGATTTCAGAATATTCCGGGAAGCGGCGGCAACGAAGAACACCGGATCTTTTACGAGTACAGTGATGACGCTCAGGCCATCCAACTAAGTTCCCATGCGTTTAACTTTTTTAAAAATAACCATGCAATATTGTCCGGATACCTCCTGTCAGAATGGGCAAAATTTCTGGAGAAGACCAATAGTTCAATGCCTAGGCTGGTTGAAAAAATAGGCATCCCCAACAAAAAGCGAGGAAGTCTTGCCGAATTTAGGAACATATACTCTGAACATACCGACTGTTGCTTTTACTGCGGCAACAGGCTGGAGACAGATTTTACACAGGTTGATCACTTTATTCCATGGTCATACATTTTTGATGATGATGCGTGGAACCTTGTGCTTGCCTGCTCGGACTGCAACTGCAAAAAAAGTGACTGCATACCCCAAGCGGATTTCAAGTCAGAGCTGATCAAACGAAACAACACATACCGTGAGACAATCCCAAAGCTGCAATTATCTCTAAAACAACTGAACATGGGCAGGGGCTGGGAACTAGAAATCGAAAACCACTATGACACATGCATCCAATACGGATTTGGCAGGATACGCATGCCCTAAAACTCGTGATGCAGTAACAGTGATCTACTACCTCAAGACACAGATAGTATATAGAGAGAGAGAGAGTGCAGACTGAAACTCGTAACAGTGGCGTAACCTTCTACCGTCTATGCAGCTCTCTTTTCTGCTTGGATATGTTGTTGTTGAGAAAGGATGGTGCTTGCGTAGTGACTCTGATTGATAACCGCTTATCATTGTGCCAGCAAAGACTGATCGAAAGGCATGATCACGGCGCATCCCGATATGCCGTGAAAAACCAA